>JBLFXD010000416.1:0-6558 GCA_047611045.1 Planctomycetaceae bacterium
GGTGTTCAGGAAGTAGTTGGGGTATTCGGCGTCGGGCAGTTCAGTTGCACGCGTGCCTGCGGGAAGGTTTTTGAACTTGGTGGGTGAGCCGGTGACCTGATCGATCGCGTCGAGCAGCGGTTCGGCGGGTAATCGTTTGACGTGGTAGTGGCTGTAGAAACGCTGATCGAGAATGTTCTGCTCGGTCGGTTGCGAGTCGAGCTGGTAGAGCCGCGAAGTCATGATGACTCGGATCAACTGCTTCAGGTCAAAATTATTTTCGGCGAAGTGTTTTGCGAGAGCGTCCATCAGCTCGGGATTCGTCGGCGGATTGGTTGAACGCAGGTCGTCGACGGGTTCAACGAGGCCGCGGCCCAGCAGGTAGCTCATGTAACGATTGACGATGCTCTTCGCGAAGTAGCCGTTGTCTTTTGCGGTCAGCCAGTCGGCGAGCGCAATGCGGCGATCGAGCGGGTGATCGGTTGGTTCGCCTTCGAGCGGCGTGGGCTCCATGCGTTTGCGGGTTCGCGGGTTGGAGGCTTCGCCCGAAGTTTTGACGATGACGACAGACTCGTTGCCGAACAGGCCGAACTCTTCGCTGCGTTTTGTGCCGACTCGGGAGAAGAATGCCGAGAATGCGTAGTAGTCGTCCTGCCCGTATTTTTCGAACGGGTGATGGTGGCACTTCGCGCATTCCAAGCGGACGCCGAGAAAGAGTTGCGCCGTCGATTCGGTGAGTTCTGTCGTGTTTCGAAAAATGCGGAAGTAGTTGGCCGGGCCGCTGGAGTAGGTCGACCCTTTCGCGGTGACCAGTTCCCGTACAACTTTGTCGAAAGTGCGATTGGTTCGGAACGCTTCTTTCATCCAGTTGTGCATTGACCACATGGCCTGTTCCTGGCCGCCGCCGTTGCTGGTGTTGCGGATGAGGTCGGACCATTTGAGAGTCCACCACGCGGCGTAGTTGTCGTTGTGGACGTCGCGGAGCGGGTCGCCGGTCAGACCGAGGAGTTCTTCGATCAGCCGCTCTCGTTTGTTGGTCTCGGTCTTTGCGTGAAAGGCGGCAGTCTGTTCGATGGTTGGCAGCGAGCCGGTTGAGTCGAGGAAGGCTCGCCGGACGAAAGTGGCGTCGTTGCAGAGTGGCGAGGGTTCGATGCCGAGTTCGCGGAATTTCTTTTCGGCCAGTTCGTCGACGAAGTTGTTGTTCTGCCAGCCGGCGAGTTCGACGGAGTCATCGTACGGGACGACGAACATGGCGATGCCTGCCTGGCCTTCGAAACGGACCATGACCGGTGCCTGTCCTTTGCCATGAGTTCTGACAAAGCCGGTATCGGAAACGTCGAGCATGGCTTCGTCCATCGAATCGAAGAGTGCCAGGGCGGTGACATCGCGGATGCTTCCGTCGGCGTAGGTTGCTTCGACTCGGAGTTGCTGAGACAGGCCCTGTTTGCCGACTCGTTGTTTCGGATGGACGGAAAGAGCGGCCACGGCTGCCGGCTCTTTCTTCGGTGCCGGTGCTCCGTTTTTCAGCCAAGCGACGAGGGTCTGATGCTCGACGGACTTTGGAGCAAGCCGCTTGCCACCTCCGTGAGGGACGGTCATCGTCGGCTTGAGCAGGAAGAGACTCTTTTCGGGGGCGACCATGTTGACGCGGCGCTGGTGTCGGTCTCGCATGATCGCTTCGCGGTCGGCGTTTGGTTCGAAGCCAAAAACCGACAGCTTGAATCCGCCTTGTCCGTGCTGTGTGGCATGGCAGGCTCCCATGTTGCAGCCGGCTTTTGTGAGGAGCGGCGCGATGTCGCGGACGAATTCCGTCGCAGGGGTTTCCTCGATGCCGGACACGACGACGCTTCGTTCAACGGAATGGTCGCCGACTTTGATGGTCAGCTTCGTTTCTCCATTGGTGATGCCGAGTAGTTGGCCGTGCTCGTTGACGGTGACGACTGAAGGATCGACCGACGTGAATGCCGTGTCGGCGGTGAGATCTGCCGAGGTGTCTGATGTTTTTCCGGAAGGATCAGCCTGCGTGACGACGAGTTGGACGCGTTCGAAGTTTCCGTCGAGGCGGATGTCTGCCGGCGAAACGACGAACGGCTCAGCAGCGGCTGAGAACGTCGGCGAAGCGATGGTCGCCAGAAGCAAAATGAGTTTGCGGAAGGAGTGTTTCACAGGAAACTCCTGACGGGGAAAACGGAGTAACGCGAGGAAGAGTGGGGCAGGGGATGCTGGAAACGCATCGACAATCATTATTGCGACATGCGAGCTTGTACGCCAACACTGTGTTGAGACTGGCCGTTCGAATCGGCAGTTCTGGTCAAACGGACTTTCTTCGGACCAGCTCGAATCTGAGAATGGCGTTGCTTCGTTCCGTCGGTTCGGAGAACTTTCACGCAAAGTTGAAGTGCGACTGGCTGCCCCACCACAACTGACCGGGAGCTGCACGATGAGTCGGCGGCACCGTTGGCCTCCAAGGAATTCCACGCTCTGGCGAACGTCCGCAGCTTTCTGGCTGCTGAATGCCGCGTTCAACGGTGTGACGGCGAGTGTGTCCGCAACGCCGTCGGTTTATGTCGCCTTGGGTGGGATCAACGTTTGTCTGGCAGGGCTGTCGCACTTGGTCAGTAATCGATATCGACGAGCTGAGTCGTTGCCGAGCGGCGTTGATAAAGATCGTCAGTTGCCGATGCCGAAATCTCGAGCTTCCGAATTGAATATTGAATGACTGTTCTGATCAGGGAAAACGCTACGAATGCAGTATGAAGTGGAACAGAAATTCCGGCTCAGCGAACAGGCGGAGTCGATCGTCACCCGGCTGCTCGAGTTTGGGGCAACGGAAATCGGCGAAGTTCGGCAGGCCGACCACTATTTCAACCATCCGGTGCGTGATTTCGCGACGACCGACGAAGCACTGCGGATTCGGTCGGTCGGCGATCAGAACTGGTTGACCTGGAAAGGCCCGAAGATCGACCAGAAGACGAAGACTCGTCGCGAGATTGAGCCCGCGCTGGGAGATGGCTCGAAAACTGCAGACGAGATCGCCGAGGTGCTGACGATCCTGGGGTTTCACTCGGTCGCGGTCGTTCGGAAGGTGCGAAAACAGTTCGAAATAGAACGGAACGGACGCCGTTTCGAGCTGGCCTTTGATCGTGTTGACGATGTTGGCGAGTTTCTGGAAGTCGAGCTGTTGGCGGAGAAGGATGATCTTGAAGCGGCTCAGCAGGCGTTAAAAGGACTTTGCGACGAGATCGGTCTGGAGGATTCGGCCATCGAACGGAAGTCGTATCTGGGCATGTTGCTGGATGGCTGACTTCGGCAGCAGCCCCGGTTCTGCGGCGTTTCGGCCTTCTGTGCGGCGTTTCGGCCTTCTGAGCGGAATGCTCAGACAGAAGTTGAGTGATTTCGGAATCTGGCATACCATCCCGGCGTCTGACGAAGTTTTACAGGAGACTTCGAGAGGACCCCTTTCCCGTATTTTGCAAGAGAGAGCCGACATGGAAGTCAACGGAATCGGCCCCATTAGTGGCAGCCAGCCTGTCCGAAAAGTTGCTCAGCCGGCGACTCCGCCGCCAACCGCTGAAGCACGGCCAACATCGCCCACCGACGAGCTCGAGCTGACATCAGTCAACCCGGCAGCCAGTGAAGTCGATCTGAAGTCCGAGTTTCAGTCGCAGCGGATCGCTCAGATTCAGCAGCAGATCGCTGACGGAACTTACGAGACTCCAGAAAAACTGGACATCGCCGTCGATCGAATGCTGGAAAGCCTGCTGGCTGAGTAAGCTCCGGCGGTTGCCGGGTTATTGATATCAGGTGCTGATTGAACGGTCGAGAATTTCGTCTCGGCGGTCAGTCAGTTTTTCTGCGCGCGGTGATGGTTGCGGGGCTGCGTTTTTGTCTGAGGTCGGGGTGAGCCCCGGAGGATGTTTTGAGCGATATTGCGACACTCGATAAGACGGTTTCTCCCGCCGACAAGTTTCGTGAGTACTTGACGACGAAACGGATGAAGTTTACCCGCGAAAGAGACATCATCCTTGACGAAGTATTTTCCGATCACGAACACTTCGATACCGATCAGTTAGTGATGCGACTGTCCGGTCGGAGTGATGGCAAGCAAGTCAGTCGAGCCACTGTGTACCGCACTCTTGGCGCTATGGAAGAGGCCGGGCTGTTGCGAAAAGTGGCTCGTCCAAACGGTCGCGAAGTCTGGGAGCACGATTACGGCTACCCTCAGCACGACCACATGGTCTGCGACAAGTGCGGCGAACTCTTCGAATTCCATAACGAAGAGATTTCCACGCTGATCGAAAAGATCGCCAGCGCTCAGGGCTTCCTGAAGACGAGTCACCGGCTGGAAGTTTACGGCACCTGCGACCCTTGCCGCCGCCCTCAAAAACGCCGCAACCGCAAGCTCGACATGATTTGAGCAACGCGCGGAATGGCATCCGGTTAAAGTTGTATGCCACGTCCTCTGACGTCTTTTCGTTATTCCCGCGCAGGCAGGAACCCAGCGAACGGCAGATTGATTTCCGACAAAACTCGGTGCGTGCCTGCGCGGTCTCAGCCGCGAGTGAGGGCGGACTTGCCATCAGCCCTCCCGACTGGAATCATGCACAGTCTGACCATTCCGCCAGAACTCTGACTGAATCTTCATGTCCAACGTCGGTACTTCCAACTTCTTCGTCCACTCGCTCCTGCGGGCCCACAACTGGCAACATCGGCCGCAGCTCGACGGCGTCTGCGACTGGTGGCGAGCTGGCGGTCACGGCGTTTGTGCGCTCATCGGGATGGGCGGAGCTGGGAAGACGGCGGTGGCTGAGCGGTTCCTCAGAACGCTACCTGGCGGGTTGCCGGCTGACCCGGATGTGGACAAGGACTCGTCACTACCAAAGCCGCACAGCGTGTTCGTCTTCTCGTTCTACGACGCTCCCAACGCCGACGCGTTTTTCGAGGCGTTGCAAGTGTGGCTGGAAGGCACGCCGCGAATCGAGACGGTGTTCTCGTTCGGGCAGATGGGATTCCTGTTGCAACAGAGGCAAGGCCTCATCGTGCTTGACGGCCTGGAACGAGTGCAGGATGACGGACAACGTGGAGAATTCGGTCGATTGCAGAGTCCTGCGTTGCGGGACTTTCTGAATCAACTGGCATCCGGGACGTATCACGAACTGAGCGTGCTGGTCACCTCGCGTTTTCCGCTGGCCGACCTGCGAGACAGGAACCCTCGTTTCTTTCATCCGATTCCGGTCAACCAGATCGGCCTCGCCGCGGGTGTGCAACTGCTCCGAGACCGTGGCGTCCGCGGCACCGACCAGCAGCTTGAACCGATCGTCGAGGACTGCGGCCGGCACGCGCTGACCGTGGATTTCGCAGGCGGCTACATCGCCGAGTACGGCAACGGTGATCCGGCAACGCCGCTGAATCTCGGCACGGCAGAACAACTCCGCGAGGCGTCCGAGCGAGACGAACTGCCTGAGGATCAGCGCGAAGTCCTGCGTCAGGGCTACCGCTTCGCCCGCATCGCCGAGCACTACCGCGACGCGATGCTGCAGAAGGACGAGGCCGCGATGGCTCTGCTGGAACGCATCTGCCTGTTTCGGCTGGGCGTAGGCAGTGCATCGCTCGCCGCGATCTTCACCGGCAAGGAAGCGACCGAAGTCTCCGGCAAAGCACTCGCAGATCTCGACGCCGAGCAACTCCAGAGCAAACTCGACTGGCTCGTTCGCATGCGAATCGTGGAATGTAGCTACGGTCGCCAGACCGTGGACGAGGCGGACCGATCGTCACACTCCCCACGCTCTGGCGAGCGTAGCTACGAGGGTGCCCTCTACTCCATCCACCCCGCCGTGCGCGACGGTTTCCTGAGCGGCATCAGCCGCGACGCGGCGCTGACGGGTCACGAAGCCGTACGAAAGGGTTTGGAAGTCTCTCTCGGCGACGCCCCCGGCGAGAATCCGTCCGATCCCGCCACGCTCGACCTGCTTGAAGAGATCGCCCACCACACGCTCCAGTCCGGCCACGTCCGCGAAGCCTGGGACATCTACAAGAATCGGATCGGCGGGGGGCGAAACCTCCTCTGGCGTCTGGGCGCTTACGAGCGGGGTGAGCGGATCTGCCGCGAGTTTGCCGGCGGCCAGTCTCCTGAGTCCGTTGTCTCCCGCTGTGAGCCGACGGCGATAGCCGCGGGTGACACCATGGATGCCGGAACTGCCGCGGGCACAGTGGCCAGCACTGACGAACCCGAGGCTAGCGCCTTCGGCTCACAAGCACCGGGCCGGTCTGGCCTGATGAAATGGATTTCCTGGTAGGAAATAGATTGTAAATCAGGCTGCTTTCGCGAATTCGGTATAGGCGGCTTTGCGTTTGGCGGCGAGAGTGGTTTTCAGGTTGGTGCGGACCCAGGTTCGCAGAGTCGAAACCGGGACGCGGGTGAAGTCCTCGCGAATCGAGTCGGCGGTCGCTGGTTTGAGTAAGGCGCCGAACGCTGCTAGCAGACTCGTGAACCCGCCCTTGCTGTGCTGGCCTTCCAATTGCTTGAACAGGCCGAACGACGATTCCAGGATCTCCGTGCTCAGCGGAAGACGTTCGCCG
>JBLFXD010000417.1:0-6548 GCA_047611045.1 Planctomycetaceae bacterium
GTTGTCCTGCACGACGCCGATTGAAGGCAGCGGTTCAGGATAGCCCGTCCAGCTGGCCATCGGGTTGTGACAGCCGGCTTTGTGATTCACCGTGCGAACGATCGCCGACCGGTTCATCCACTTCGCATGTTTTGGAAGAAGCTCGCAGACATCCATGCCGGGAACGTTCGACGCGATCGGGCTGAAGTCGCTGCCGATTCCGGTCGGGGCGTCGGGCTTCATATCGAACATGTCCTGCGTCGGAGCTCCTCCGAGCAGGTACAGCATGATCACGCTCTTCGCTTTGCCAGGTCGTTGAACCTTTGCGCTCTCAGCTGCGACAGCGGCGACCTGCTGAGGCAAACCGAACATCCCGCCCAGCATCGACAGACCGCCGGCCTGCAGAGTCTTACGTCGCGTCAACCGCTCACCGCATCCACGCGAACTACCGAGTAAGGTGATCATGGCATCCCTCAATCAAATTACCGTCAGAAGCAAAACTGCCCGGAGCTTTTCGCACATGTATTCAAACAAAACAAGTGGCCCGCAGATACCTTAACACCGGCGACTTCAACACTGGATCATTGGCGTCGGCTTAAAGGCTGGCCGTTCCGAGCGTGTTGGGCAGGTGGAAAAGTCGATCATCCGTCACTCTGGAATCAACAATGGCTTCAATATCCGAGTAGTTGATCGTGCCGGATCCGCCGTTAAAGAACAGGTCGTCGTTACCGCCGCCCTGCAGGATCGCGGAGAGGGCTCCCTGCGTCTGCGTGATGGAATTGCGACTGCGCGTGCCGTTGGGACCGGCCGGTAAGCAGACAATCACGGCGTTCAACATGGTGAAGACGAATGTGGCTTCGTCCTCGTTCATCGAGGGGTTGGAAGTCGGGCGACTTCGATGGTTTAATTTCGCTGCTCCATGCAGTCATTCTTCGACCGCTCTTGTGTTCCGCGGTGCATAAAAGTAGCTTGATTATTACGTGATCATGAGATTTGAGGTTCCGATGGCGCCAACCAGATTGAACGGGCGTGTGTCGGGAAGATTGCGGCGGGCACAAATTCGTGAGAGTCCCAATTCACGAACGCCCCATCGCGATCGGCTTCATCCATCTCCATCACGTTCGTTCTTACTCCTGCAGTACATCTTTTTTGTGAGGAGCTCTTGCCATGGCTGTGTCTCGTGCCACTCGACTGTTTCGTTTCCGAGCGTTCACGCTGATTGAATTGCTCGTCGTCATCGCGATCATCGCGATTCTGGTGGCGCTTCTGCTGCCTGCGGTACAACAGGCCCGCGAGGCGGCGCGTCGAGCCAGTTGCAAGAGCAACATGAAGCAGATCGTCCTCGGTTTGCACAACTACCACGACGTCCACTCGACGTTCCCACAGGGGCAAAGCAGGACGCCCAATGACTGGTGTTGCGGTGGCAATTGGCGTGTGCACGTGCTGCCGTATATGGATGAGGCAACCGTCTACGGTGCGATCAGTTGGGATGACGACGTCAGCTTCGGTGGCAGTTCGCCCGGGCATTACGCGGCTTACACCGGCGGCGCCGAAGTGTTCGCGAACCTTGTGGTCAAGGGGTTCTCTTGCCCGTCCAGCGTCCTTCCCACGAAAGACACTTCCGTCATTAACAACCCCCAACAGGGACAGACCCATCATTATGTGGGGGTCTCCGGGTCTCTTAGCGTCGGTGGAGGCTCAAATCGCGCCACCGATTACGGTGGACTTGTTCGCGGTAACGGGATCATGGGCGTCCAACGTCATGCCCTTCTGAAAGATGTCACCGATGGCACCACAAACACGATCATGATTGCCGAGCAGTCGGCACAGATAAGAATCGATGGCACCTTTCGGAATCGGACAAGTAACTATTACGGTGGCTGGTCCGGCGCCGCCGGTGGGTACAACACTGACTTGGCTGGACGACCGCACTGGGGGGCAGGAACCACCTGCCTGCGGTATCCCATCAACCATGGCATCTCGCAGTCCGTCTCTGCGGCTTCAATTCCTGGCGGCGACAATACATGGGATTTCAATACGATCATCAACTCCTACCACACGGGGGGAATCCACGTCGGGCTTGCCGACGGGAGCGCCCGGTTTATTTCCGACAATGTCGACTTTGTAACTCTTCAGCGGCTGTGTTCCATGAATGACAGCGAACTCATTGGTGACTTCTGATCCTTGTTGCTCACCGTTGGATTCTCAACTGGCGTACTTTTGAAAACAGGTTCAGTCCAACTGTTCCAGACGAATGGGAACTCAAAGATGACGCGAAGCGCAAGATTTAACGGGGCATGGTCAGCAATCTGCCTGTTATCCTGTTTTCTTCTGGGCTGTGGTGGCGATGGCGGTGGCAGGGAGATTGGTCCCACGGGAGAAGTCGAGGGAACAGTCACAATGGACGGTGAGCCGCTAACCGAAGGTTCGGTGGCCTTTTATCAAACAAACACGGGTAATTCTGGCGGAGCAGAATTGGGGCCCGGTGGGAAGTTCAAGTTCGCCACACCGACACCGGTAGGCAGTTATCTCGTGGCGTTTCAGCCTCCCGCTCCGCCCCAACCCGACGATGAAGTGTCGGGAATGCTTGCCAGGGCGGAAAGCAGCATTCACGAGGGCTATCAGACGGGAGAAACGAGCAACGTTACCGCTGAGGTCAATGAAGGGCCGAACACCTTCACGTTTGAGCTGACGAAATCAGGGCCTTGAGCCAGCACTAATCCCCGCTTAGTACACGTCACCCGAAAAAACGATCGCAATTCTCAGTTGCCGAAGCTGCCAGCTTCGGACCGACGCTGGGAGCCTCGACAGCGACACACCACCACCTTGTATGCAACCCTTAATTCGTGGGACGACTACTTAGTCACCCGGCAGGTCCGACGCGTCGGACCCATCGAGTTCACAACAAATCGTCGGGTGGGTCGATCATTTTCCCGGCTAATGTGTTCTCAGGGCCGTTGTGCAGCAGCGAGTCTGCAACCCCGCCGGTTCAGGTTGCCATTGCACCGTTCGAAATGAACCCACACTCCGAGAACGAACCATGCTCCGTTCAGCCTGAACCCCGACGGGGGGGGCGGTTGCGACCGGTTCACATTCTCGGAGCGAGTCTCCTGGTTCTGCTGTCTGTCGCGGCGATCTGGTTCCGGTTCGAATCAAACGCGTCAAGCGAGAAGCTGATCGAGGCCGAGGCGGCGTGTTCGGCAGGTGACTTCCGCACCGCGCAGCGGCTTGTCATGGAAGTTCTGCAGCACACACCGGAGAACTTCCGCGCCCGGCTGGTTGCCGCGAAATGTCTGAACGCCCAGAACCGTTTTCCACAGGCGGTTGCACTGTTGTCGGACATTCCGCCCGGCCAGGCACCTCATTCCGTCGAAGCCGCTTGCCTTGCTGGCGACATTTTGTTCCTGAATCTTTATCGGCCGTCTGAAGCCGAGGCGTTGTATCGACAGGCACTCAAAGACGATCCTTCATCATTGGAAGCAAACGATCGGCTGGCCATCCTGTTCGCTGTCACTGGCCAATGGTGGCGGCAAATCCCGGCCCGACTCGCGACGGTTCACGAGGGCCGGTTCGACGCCTTGCATCTGTTTGTCATGGCGCTGGCGGAGAACGCGCTCGCCAATCCGGAACTGGCCGATGCGATGCGGCGTGTCTCGCCCGATGACCCACTCGTACTCCTCGCAGCTTCCCGCCTCGAGGTCGAGGACGAGCACCACGACGAGGCAATTCAGCTACTCACTCGCGCTGTGACGATGTCTCCCGATCTTGTGCAGGCGCAGGTGCTGTTGGGGACTGAGTTCTTTCATCTCGGCGACGAGTCGCGATTTGTCGAATGGCTTCGACGTCTCCCATTATCGGCGGATGACCATCCTGGGATTTGGGTCTTGCGCGGCAAGTGGGCGCAGCGGCTTGGACACCGGTCAGTCGCGCTTCGCTGTTTCTGCGAAGCGGTCGAGAGAGACCCCAATCATGCCGACGCGCTGTATCAGACCGGAACGCTGCTCCAATCGATGAACGACAGCGACGCCGCAGCGCCGTTTTTCGAGCGAGCAGCGAAACTGCAGGAATTCATCAACGCCACGAAAGCCGCCGACACCGATGATGCTCTCGTGGAAACGGAACGCGCGGCGAAACTGGCCGAATCGCTGGGAAATTCCTGGGAAGCCTACGGTTGGGCGTCAGTAGCGGCCTCGCATCCTCAAAGTCCCGAGTGGTCGCGGCAAATGACATCCCGGCTGAAGCCGATCCTGCCCACACTTCCGTTTCAGCGGACCGACCCGAAAAAGAATCCGGCGAGCACATTCGACTACGACCAGCTTCCTTTGCTCGAATCGATCGACCTTGACGCGGCAGGCGACACGTCTGATGAGCATCACGGTCCAACCGGTCGGTTCGCCTTTCGTGATCGAGCGAAATCGGCTGGAATCGCTTTTCAGTACTTCAACGGTTCCAGGGACGTCGGCAACGGTACGCGACACATGTACGAAGTCATGGGAGGTGGCGTCGCGGTGCTCGATCTGAACGGAGACGATCTCCCCGATCTCTATTTCGCCCAGGGCGGTTCCTGGCCACCCCAGGAATCGAACCGTGAGTTCCTCGACCGGTTGTATCTCAACACGGGTTCAGCCGGATTCGTGGACGTGACCCAGGCGTGTGGAATCGTCGAAAACCGTTTCAGCCAGGGCGTGACCGCGGGCGACTTTGATTCCGACGGGTTCGCCGACATTCTGATCGCCAACATCGGCCAGAACCGCTTGTACCGCAACAATGGAGACGGCACATTCAGCGATGTGAGTCGCGACGTCGGCTTCGACCGTTCGGACTGGTCGACAAGCTGCGCGATCGTCGACCTCTCCGGAGACGCTCACCCGGAACTGTACGTCGTCAACTATCTCGAGGGGGACGATCTATTCACGCGGACCTGCGGCCCAACGAAAAACGGGGTGTGTCTGCCACAACATTTCCAGGCGGCAGCCGATCGTTTATTTTTGAATCACGGGGACGAAAGTTTCGACGATGTCGCTGACTCGTCCGGGTTCGATGTCGCCGGCGGTAAGGGGCTCGGGATCGCCGTGGGTTCATTCGGTGATTCTCCCGGACTGAACGTGTTCGTCGCGAATGATACCGTTGCCAACTTCTTCTTTGAGAATCAGGGGAGCACCGAAAACGGCGTTCCCCGATTTCGCGAGATCGCGATGGTCTCGGGACTGGCCTTAAGTGGTGCCGGCACCGCTCAGGCGTCCATGGGAGTCGCGGCCGGTGACGCGGACGGCGACGGCACCACCGACCTGTTCGTCACGAACTTCCATGGCGAAACGAACACGCTTTATCGTCAGCTGGAAGGCGGCATTTTCGAAGACGTCACGCTTCAGCGAGGACTGCGTCAGCCAAGCTTGTCCCGGTTGGGATTCGGCACGCAGTTTCTGGACGCCGATCTCGACGGGCGGCTCGATCTGGTAGTTGCCAACGGCCACATTGACAACTTCAGCCAGGACGGGCAGAGCGAGTACCAGATGAGACCGCAGTTCTTCGCCAACCAGGGTGGAGCAGGATTTGGTGAATCCGATGCCGAAGCGCTCGGGCCGTACTTCGACCGCCGGGTTCTGGGACGAGCGCTGGCGCGTCTTGACTGGAATGGGGACGGCAAGGAAGAGTTCGTCGTGACGCATCTGGACGCTCCTGCTGCGCTGCTGGAAAACACCACGAAGACGGCGGGGAACTATGTCGTTCTCAAATTGCGAGGCGTGCATTCCAGTCGGGATGCCATCGGAACCCTCGTGCAGGTCGAAACCGACAACCTGAAGTTGACTCGACAGCTGATGGCCGGTGACGGATTCCAGGCAAGCAATCAACGCGTGCTGACATTCGGCCTGGGCGAAGACAAGATCATTCGGAAGCTGACGGTCACCTGGCCGTCCGGCCGATCGAACGAGTTCCTGAATGTCGCCGCCAACACACGTTGGATTATGATCGAAGGAAGCCAACGGCTGTTCGCCGCGCCGACTAATTAACGGAACGTCATGTCCACAGCTTCTACGCCGACTGAAGTTAGTGTCCGCCGTTTTCGATGGCGGCGGGTCGGCTTCTTTGTGCTGCTGTTACTGGCGATTGTCGTTGGAGCGTATTGGCTTTCCCGCCCGGACACGGCGACCCTGATGCGCCGTGCTGACCTTGAATTCGTCCGAGGTGATTACGACCAAACGCTGGAGACCGTCGAGCGGGTCCTGAGTTGCGAACCCAACCACACAGCCGCCCTTGTACTTGCCGGCGACACCTCGTTCGCGATGGAGCAATACGATCGGGCTCTTGACTATTATCGCCGCGTTCCCGCCGGTTCCTCTGAGGCGGCTATCCATGCGAAGTTGCGGTGTGGTCGTATCGAGATGCACCACACGGGGAACGCCGTGGCTGCCGAATCTGATTTCCGTGCGGCCCTGAAACACGATCCCGAAGACCGCAACGGGCTGTTTCAGCTCGCGAGTCTGTTAGGAATTCAATCGCGCCGCAGCGAAGCGGTCCCAGTTATTCTGCGGCTG
Source organism: Planctomycetaceae bacterium (assembly GCA_047611045.1). Classification (GTDB taxonomy): domain Bacteria; phylum Planctomycetota; class Planctomycetia; order Planctomycetales; family Planctomycetaceae; genus JABMPE01. The sequence goes on from JBLFXD010000417.1 coordinate 6,516, forward strand.
TTTCGACAGGGCGTGTTCGACGCCGATTTCCTG
>JBLFXD010000418.1:0-6544 GCA_047611045.1 Planctomycetaceae bacterium
TTGCTTTTCCTGTCACGGTCCGGACTCGGCGAGTCGCAAGGCGGAGCTGCGTCTTGATCAGCGACAAAGTGCAATCAGTGCGGGCGCTGTTGAACCCGGCAAGCCACATGAGTCAGAACTGATCGCTCGAATTCTTAGCGATGATCCAGACGAGATGATGCCGCCTCCTGCCACCGGTAAGACTCTTACGGTCGACGATAAGCGGATTCTGCAGAAGTGGATTAAAGACGGAGCAGAATGGGAAGCGCACTGGGCATTCATCAGGCCAGTGCGTCCTGAGATTCCCCAGCGGGAAGGCAGCGGCATCTCGTCCGGAAACGAGATCGACGCATTCGTCCTGAGAAAGCTGACAGAACTCGGACTGCAACCGAACCCGCGTGCCGACCGATATACGATCGCACGTCGAGCGGCACTTGATCTGACAGGATTGCCACCGACGCCAAAGATGCTCGACACGTTTGTGTGGGATTCTCAGCCTGCAGCGTTTGAGCGTTATGTCGACACACTGTTGAGTTCGAAACATGCCGGAGAGCATCGAGCGAGATTCTGGCTGGACGCGGCGAGGTACGGCGACACTCACGGGATGCACGTCGATAATTATCGCGAGATGTGGCCGTACCGCGACTGGGTAGTCAACGCGTTCAACTCGAACATGCCGTTTGATCAATTCGTCGTCGAGCAGATTGCCGGAGACATGCTGCCCGCAGCGACGCTCGACCAGCAGATTGCCACCGGCTTCAACCGTTGCAACATAACGACGTCCGAGGGCGGAGCGATCCCGGCCGAACTCGAAGTCCGCTACATGGTCGACCGCGTCGAAACAATGGCAACCGTGTTTCTCGGCATGACCGCTGGCTGCGCAGTCTGTCACGATCACAAGTTCGACCCGCTTAGTCAACGCGAGTTCTACCAGCTCGGCGCCTTCTTCAATAACAGCACCGCTCAGGTCATGGACGGAAATCAGAAGGACACGCCACCGGTCATCACGCTGCCGAATGATGAGTTCAAGGACGAATGGAAAGTCCTCAAGCAGCGTCGCGCCGAATTGAAGCGACAACTCGAAAGCGACCGGTCGGCCAGTGATCAGGACGTGGAAGCCTGGTGGATTCAGCGGCCCAAAGACACGGACCACCCGGTGAGTTCTGACGATCTGCTGCTCTCGCTGCCGCTGACCGAGGACACGATCGGCGACCTCCAACTGACCGACTCGACCAAGTAGGCCGAAGGTCATCCCGCAGGTCGCCGCGGCATCCGTTTTGACCGCAAGAGCCAGTTCCAGACAAAGCTCGACAAACTGCGCACTGACGAGCCGCTGACCATCACCTTCTGGCTCCGCACGCCAGACAAGCTTCTGTCGACGACGATCTTCAACCATACCGTTCAGACGGAAGACAAGAAGACCGCCGGCTGGAAAATCACCGGCAATACGCAGGGTGGTCTGACGTTCGAGCTGAACGACGGCAAGGGCAACAAAATCCACGGCCGGTTGCCGGGCGAAGAGGCACTGATTCCGCGAGCGTGGCAGCACGTTTGCGTGAGGTACTCGGGAGGCCAGTCGAATTCGTCCGTCACGATTTTCGTCAACGGTCGGCAAGGCGTTCTGCGGAACTCGACAGAGTTTCTGGCCGAGGTGGCTGAACTTCCCGAGGCACCGCTCAAGATCGCGAGCAGCATTCCCACCGGCGGTCTCAGCGACGTCCGCATCTTTCGTCGCTGGGTGACCGACAATGAAGTCCAGTTACTGACGAAAGAATTCGAGCTGCAGCCGCTACTGGCTTCGGCTTCAAAATGGAGTCAACTGAAGCCGGAGCAGCAGCAACTCGCCGCCGACTTCCGGGCGGCGAACGTCGACAAGCGCGGCCAGGCCGAACGTCGCGAATTGGCCAATCATCAGAAACGCCACGATTACATTTACTCGCGATCAACGACGACGCTCGTCATGCAGGAGCGAACCACCCGACCGCGAGCTTGGGTGCTGCAACGGGGCGAGTACGACCAGCGTCTGGAAGAAGTCGGTGCAGCGGTTCCGGCTGTGCTGCCACCGTTGCCTGCGGGCAGCAGCGCAAACCGGCTCGCGCTGGCCAGATGGCTGGTCGACCCCGCGCATCCACTGACCGCTCGCGTCATGGTCAACCGAATCTGGCAGTCGGTGTTCGGCGTCGGCCTCGTCAGAACATCGGAAGACTTCGGTGTGATGGGCGAGCGTCCGTCTCATCCGGAGCTGCTCGATTGGCTGGCCGTCGAGTTCGTCGAATCCGGCTGGGACGTCAACCACATCCTGAAGTTGATCGTGACTTCGGAGACGTATCAGCAAAGTGGAGCCGCGACAGAACAGAAACTGGAAGTCGATCGCGACAATCGATATCTCGCGCGCGGTCCGCGAGTCCGGCTCGATGCAGAAGTTCTTCGCGACCAAGCACTCGCCGTCAGCGGCATGCTGGTTCGCCGGATGGGTGGCCCGACTGTTAAACCATATCAGCCGGCCGGGCTCTGGAAAGTGGTCGCGATCACGGGGAGCAACACGCGCATCTTCGAGAAAGACTCTGGCGAAGCCCTTTATCGACGCAGCCTTTACACATTCTGGAAACGCACGGCACCACCTCCGACGATGGCCGCCTTTAACGCGCCCACTCGCGAACAATGCACGGTCCGACGCGAGCGAACGAACACGCCGATTCAGGCCCTCGTCCTGCTGAACAGTCCTCAGTTCATTGAAGCGGCACGGAATCTTGCGGAGTCGGCGATTCGCGAGACGGATGATCGAGAGAAACGTGCCGAGTGGATGTTTCAGCGAACGCTGAGTCGACCCGCGACTCAGGCTGACATCGCCGACATGCTGGCAGTCGCCAGAGCGATGAGCAGCTTATTCAAAAAGGATCCAAAGTTGGCGGGCGAGCTGATCCGCACGGGAGACAGTCAACCGGACGAAAGCCTTCCTGAAGTAGACGTCGCCGCCTGGACGATGGTCGCCAACACCCTGATGAACCGAGACGACTTCATCGCGAAGTAGACCTCAAAATAAGTCGTACGGAGAAGTTAGAACATGGAAAACAATCCAATCGATGAGCGGGTCACGCTCGAAACCCGTCGCCAGTTATTCGGTCGTACCGCGACCGGGTTGGGCACAGCGGCATTGGCTTCACTTCTTAACCAGACGGCATCCGCCGAGAGCAGCAACGTTGCTGGTGGCTCTGTCGGTGGCGGAGCTCTCGGTCAGGGACATTTCCCGGCGAAGGCAAAACGCGTGATCTGGCTCTTTATGGCCGGCGCACCGTCGCACCTGGACACGCTTGATCATAAACCTCAGCTCGACAAATGGTTCGACACGGATCTGCCGGAGTCAGTCCGCAAGGGACAACGGCTCACGACGATGACCGCGTCGCAGTCGCGATTTCCCATCGCTCCGACAATGTTTCGTTTTGACCGGAACAGCGAGTGCGGCAAACCGGTCAGCCAGCTGCTTCCAAAAATCGGATCAATGGCGGACGACCTCGCATTCATTCACACAGCCCATACCGAAGCGATCAACCACGATCCGGCGATCACGTTCATTCAGACGGGCAATCAGATTCCGGGCAAGCCGACGCTGGGTTCATGGGTCAGCTACGGGCTGGGCACGCTCAACCGCAACATGCCTGAGTTCATCGTGCTGAACTGCGAACCGCGCGGGCAGGCCCTTTACTCGCGACTGTGGGGCAGCGGCTTTCTGCCCTCGAAGCACGCCGGCGTCGCGTTTCGGGCAACCGGGGATCCCGTCCTCTATCTGTCAAACCCTAACGGCGTCAGCAGCACCGCTCGGCGAATGATGCTCGATCGTCTGCAGGCGATGAATCGACGAATCCACAAAGACCTCGGCGATCCGGAGACTCAAACACGAATCACGCAATACGAGATGGCATTCCGGATGCAGTCTTCGGTTCCGGATCTGGTCGACATCTCCGGTGAACCCAAACACATCCTCGAAATGTACGGCGAGGATGTTCAGAAGCCGGGCACCTTCGGTCACAACTGCCTGCTCGCCCGGCGAATGGTCGAACGCGACGTTCGGTTCGTGCAGATTTTCCATCGTGGCTGGGACCATCACAGCAGCCTCCCGACCAATCTTCGTCGCCAAACGAAGGAAGTCGATCAGCCGGCCTGGGCTCTGATCCAGGACTTGAAACGGCGCGGACTGCTGGACGACACGCTGGTAATCTGGGGCGGCGAGTTCGGTCGAACCGTTTACAGCCAGGGAACTCTGACGCGGACAAACTACGGTCGCGACCATCATCCAAAGTGCTACTCAATCTGGATGGCCGGCGGCGGAATCAAAGGCGGCGTGTCACACGGCGAGACCGAAGACTTTGGATACAACATCGTCAAGGACGGCGTCCACATTCGAGACCTCAACGCCACCATTCTGAATCGTCTCGGAATCGACTCGCAGCGCTACACCGTCAAACACCGAGGCCTGGACGAACGTCTCACCGGCGTCCAGGAAGAAGCTCGCCCGATTCAGGAACTCTTCACTTAAATTGCCCTCAGTGGCGTCACGCGTTTTCGGACAGAACCGCAGCCGCGAGCTGGCCTTGTTCGGACGTCGCGTCTTTCGCGACCGCTCGCCGCAGGTGAAGCTTTGCCCGGTCGTCGCCGGCGCGTGCAAGCTCGACGGCTTCGTCGAAAGCTTTGTCGAGGTACTCGGTGATCTTCGGCAGGACTGGATTACGAAACTTTTTCCAGTAGTACTGAAACTCGTTGCTGGCCCAGTCCTGGTAGACGTCTTCCCACGTCAGCGAGCTGCTGGACGCCAGATGCGGATTCAGCATGTGTTCCGCGATCGGATCACCGACTCGCTGGTAGCGATTGTCGAGCGAAACTCTCAAACGATTTTCCGTCACGTTCGGCAGTGCCTTGTGAATGGTCAACGCCGGAAAGATCAACGTGTCGCCCACTTCATAGTCTGTCGTCAGCCAGTCACCATCCAGTTGAGAGTGCTCGGCAGGGTCAACATGCAGGCTGCCGGCTCCGAGTGAAAAGTGGTGATCGAGAACGCGAGCGACTTTGTGCGACCCACGCAGCACGGCAAGTCCGCCCAGTTCGCGTGGGCAGTCGCCGATGGGACTCCAGCAGGTGAGGTTTTCGACGGTCCCTTGAAAATGAACGAAGTCCTGATGGATGGGAGTCGTGTGTTCGGTGAATTTCGGAAACCATAGCCTCGCTACTTTTTGAGGTTGCGGCATCATTTGACAGCCGCGGATTCGCTCCAGGACGTCCATGACCTCGCGGCTGTGAGCGATCTTGTGGAACGACTCCAATCGATAGACCTGATGGTAAACGTCGGTATATTCAGGATCGCCTTCGGTGCTGCGGGCAGCGGGATCCGCGATTCCATCGACTGGATCGGTCCCGGCGATCAACCAGCCGCCAGCCTGCATCACGGTCAACATCTCGCGACGCAGTTTCAGCAGCCGTTCTGGATCCAGCAGCCGGCGAAAGAACAGATAGCCGTCCTCATCAAGCCGCGAGTTAAGCTCGTCCGCGTTATCTCTCGCATCGTTGGAGACTCGGAGTTCCGACAATCGCTCTGCCTGCATAACCGCTGTTTCGCTTTAATTCTGGGGAACGTGGAACTGTAAGAAAATGTGTTCAAAGCCGATGTTCGTATGGCCATCTCAGTTTGCCGGATCGATCAACTGGCTGTCCAGCAGCCCCACTTCAACTCTCAACGATCAGCGATTCAGGCAGCTCGAACACGTGCAGCGGTGACGAGTTGCCGACGTACGTGCCATCTTTGTCGCGAACGGCTCCGTTGCCCTGGCTGTTTCGGTTGGTGGCCGCAACGACGACAGTCTTCTCATCGGGATGCAGCGCCAGCGTGTGGCAATTGGACATCTTCGTGTAGGTGAAGAATGCTTTGTCTTCGTCAGGGCGAACGAGCAGAAACTGGCCGGCCCCTGGACTTCCGCTGGTGACTGCTGCGAAGTACCCATCGGAATGCCAGGCGAGGTCGAAAATGTGGCCGTCTTTGGCGATGCCGAAGGTTTGGGTCTTCTTCGTTTCGAGGGTCTTCCAATCGACTTGATGGAGAACAGGAATTCCCTGGTGATTGGTGTTTGAACTCGGCTGACCTCCGGCACACCAGAGCGTCTCTCCGGCGTCGTCGAATTGCAGCACATAGATCCCGGGCACATCCTGGATCCGATTGTAGTAATGCATCTTGCCGAACGCGGTCTCGCGGACGAGCTTGCCGGAATCGATATTCCAGTGCCGGACATTTCCCATCAGGTCGCCACTGACCACTGACTTCCCATCAGGATGAATCGCCACGCGGCAGAGAATGTGTTCCTGCTGAGGAAGCTCCTTAACCAGTGAGCCATCTTTCGCAGACCAGACTCGGATGAATCGATCTCGCCCGACGGTTGCGATCAACGATTCGTCGCGACTGACCGCAAGGTCACGAATCCACCCATCATGCGCGTCTTCGTTCTTCCAGGTCGGCGAGGTGTCTTCATCGCGGTAGGGCCATGAGCAGATCGTGCCCCATGAATCGGCGGAATACAGCGTT
>JBLFXD010000419.1:0-6525 GCA_047611045.1 Planctomycetaceae bacterium
TCGCCGGGTGGGTACAGCGTGTAGGGATCGAGCGATCGACCGAGGAATCCGGCAGTGCCACCCTTGCCAACGACGTTCGATTCCTGAAGCGGCCGAGGCAGCATCACGAACGGCAGCATCGGGACCGTTGGAGGCTTGATGCGAATGATGTTTGACCCGAAGTTCGGGAAGTCTTTCGGACTCGGCGGCTCAAGCTGGCCGGACGGGCTGACTTTGTCCGTCGTGTAGCCAGTCATCATCTGATAGATCGCTGCCGTGTGGTTGAAGAGACCGTTCGGCGTGTAGCTCATCGAACGGATCATGGTGAATCGATCGTTCACTTGCGCCAGCTTCGGCAGCACTTCAGAAAACTGCGCGCCTGGAACTTTCGTATCGATCGGCTTAAAGACACTTCGGACGTTATCGGGCGTGTCCGTTTTGGGATCCCACAGGTCCAGATGCGAAGGTCCGCCTTGCAGGTAGCACATAATGATGTGCTTCGCTTTGTTCCAGCCGGGTCCGCCGCCTGACTGAGATTCGGCCGCGTCCGCCTGAAGCTGCATCGCTCCGCCGAGCGTCAGACCAAGCATGCCGGATCCACCGACTCGCAAGACGTCACGTCGGGAAACGCCGAGGCCACTGTCACAAAGATCTTTGCCGGGTTCGCCTGCAATTCGCCACATGTCCAATACTCCCTGGTTAATGGCCTTGTCCGTAGAAACTGAAATATTTGCTTACGTTTGCCAATTGTTTTTTGATTCAGCAGCCCTGGCCGCCTGAAGAAAATTGAAGTTCGTTCATCATCGTCTCAGAGGCCTAGTGATTGAACAGGAATTCCGGCGTGTTAATCAATGCCCACGCCAAATCCTGTGCCACGGTCAGCCGAACTGTCGCAACCTGTTTTTCGCTGTATCCCGAATCTGTCCGAAGCCGGAGCAGCTGCGGATCGTCGGGAACCGGATTACTGACTGCCGCCAGCACAGCCTTACGCCGAGTGACTCCCTTGTCTTCCGGAACTGGCGTTCGAGCTGTCGCCAGAGCCGTATTCGAATCCAGCAATCCTTTGTCGATCTTTTCGAACCACGTCATGAGTGTGTTCTTCTGAGCTTCCGTCCGCAGTTTTTCTTCGACCAGCGAAATTGCTTTCAGACTTTCCGGAAAACTCAAGCCGGGCGATTTTTTCGTCGTTGCCGAAATCCTGAATCGCCCGAGCATGTGCTGCTTCGCGCTGTGGTTCTGGTGAATCACGAATTTGAAAGTCGTCCCTTCGGCAGTACCGACAGGTTCTTTGGTTTCCCACGTCGCCCAGTGAACGACTCCCCCAGCGTTGGCGATTGCCCAGGCGTTCTGATTCCCAGCGTTTCCGTCGGCAGTCAGAGCAATGTTGAAGCCGCCTTGAAGGAACGGTGCTTTCGCATTCTGAAGGGCGACTTTCTTCATCTCGGCAGGTTTGCTTTTAGGAGCGGCCTGCACCTCGAACTCCGTCACAACGAAGTTGCCGTTTTCGGGCAGTCCCGGACCAACACCCTTCTCTTTCGTGTAAGGCATCGCCTCGACACGGAACCCGGTAATACCAGCCAGCGTCGTGTTGACTGTGATCGTGTAAGTGCCCAGGTCAGCGGAACCGGTCGCCTGAATTGATCGATCGTCGAGTCGCTCCAGCGTCACACCTTTCACAGCTGCCAGCGCTGAAGCTTCCAGCAAGTGCCACTCGGCATCCCCTCCCTGCGTGAGCCGCTTTGAAGCAGCCTGCGGAAGAGCTTCACGGTACTTCGCGAGTGCGGCCTCGGCAGCTTTGATCTTCTCGTCACGCTGCTTTCCGAGTTCGGCCAGCATGGGAGCGATCTGTTTCTGATAGCCGTCCATGTCAGCCTCCGCACGCCCGATATCATTCTCTCGTTGACGTTCCTGTTTCGGCTTCTCTTCCGTCCACCAGGTCTCGCGCTGAGCCAACTCATCCTTCAAATCTTTGTGATCGCCGGCGATCGCATTCATGGCGGCGATGACTGAATCGATTTCCTCGTCGCTGGCAGTTCGATTCAGAATTCGGACAAAGATTTCGCCAATGAGCTTCTTGTCGTCGGCTTCTGCGGCGACAAGTTTGTGCAGGTCGTTCTTCTCGTCCGCGAGAGCCGTGGCCAGCGTTGGACCGCTGACCAGAGCCATGATCGGTCCCAGCGAGACTCCCGCCGAACGCTCGCATTCACAGGCACTTTCACGGGCAGGCCTTCCGAAGTTCGTCAGGAAGCCATCCGGAATCTTGACTCCGACGTCCGGAAGCTGAGCCGCTCGAGTCCCCGCGGGAACGCCCGGAATCGAAGGCGAAGATCCAGTCACTCGATGAATCGCGTCGTACAGCACTTCGGCCGTCAGACGCTTCGGAGTGGCATGTGAGTAATTGGTGTGGTCATCGACGTTCCACTCGTTGGTCGCGAGCGACAACTGGTACGCTCGTGACTGGCAGATGCTGCGCATCAACTCTCGAACGTTGAAACCGCCCGCAATAAATTTCTGCGTCAGGTCATCAAGGAGTTCCGGGTTGCTCGCCGGGTTGCCCGCTCGGATATCGTCGAGAGGCTCGATCAGGCCGATGCCGGTCAGGTAACCCCAGACACGATTGACGTAGCTTCTGGCGAAGTACTGATTGTCAGGCGAAGTGATCCATGCGGCGAGTTGCTGCCGCCGCGTTGCCTTCTCTGGAGCTTCGAAATCACATTCGAACGGAAACTGTGGAGCGGTAATGGCACCGGTTCGGTCGTGAGTGATGTCTCCGTTCGGCTTGTCAAACACGACTTCGTACAGAGGTTTGGCACCTTCGACGGCTGTCCCGCCGATCTTTGAATTCCCGGAAGCCGGGTCAGCCTTCAAGCCAAACTGAGCGAAGAACGCGGCCGTTTCGTAGTACTGATCCTGAGTCCATTTTTCGAACGGATGATCGTGGCACTTGTTGCAGTTAAAGCGGACGGCCATCCAGAGGTGAGTCGTGTTTTCCATCGTGTCCTGCGGTGTCCGCAGAATCTTGAAGTACGACGCGGCCGGATTCTCTTTATTGGAACCTTCTGACGTTAACACCTTGCGAGCGAACTCGTCGTACGGAGTGTTGGCCGCGATTTCCGTCCGAATCCAACTGCGAAACGCGGTCGCTCCCTGAGGCGCGAGGAATTTTCGGTTTACCTGCAACAGGTCGGCCCACTTGTTGGTCCAATGGTCGACGAAGTCGTCGGTACCAATTAGCGAATCGATCAGCGCGTAACGTTTCGTTTTCGAATCAGCCTTGTCGCTCACAAAAGCTCTGACCTGATCCGCGGTCGGAGGGAGACCGGTCAAATCAAGATAAACTCTGCGAACGAATTCGGATTCGGTACACAGTCCTGACTGAACGATCTTCATTCTTTTCAGTTTGTTGGCAACATGGCCGTCGATGAAATTCCATTTCTCAGGATCAACCCAGACGAATCCATCCCGGTTGCCCATTGCCGTCAGCGTCGTCGCTGCATACTTGCCTTCAAAGCGAGCAAGGATCGCCGATTCGCCTCGCCGTTCGGTTGTCACCAGACCGCTGTCACTCGCCTGCGCGACGTCGGTGTTGCTGCTCACGATGAATGACTCAGCGGTAACATCTCGAACCGTTCCGTCAGTGTACTTAGCCAGAATTCGCATCTGTTGCTTAGCGCCGAGCTGCTGAACGACCGGCATCTGAGGATCGATCGAAATCGACTCCACCCGAGCTGCCGTAAGGTCAAGCTTTGCACCACCGCCGATCCAGCGGCGGATGATTTCGTAGTAAGGCTCGCCCGGCTTCGTGACCTGACCGCCAAGATGTGGAACAGCTCCGGTCGCCTTAAGCAGCATCAGGCTGTTTTCAGGGGCCGCGATGTTGGCGCGGCGAGATGCCAGCTCGTCGGTGAAAGCTCGCGTGTCGTAAATCGGGTCGTACCCTCGCAGTGACAACTTGAACCCGTTCTTGCCGTCCTTCGATCCGTGGCACGTTCCCGCGTTGCAGCCGAGTTTCGACAACACAGGAGTCACATCCCGCACGTAGTCCGTCGCAGCGATTTCGGCCGACGACACGTTGACTGGAATTTCGATCTTCTGATCGGCGACGGTCGCAATCAGATTTGTCTGGCCTTTACCGAGGACTGTTACAAGCCCGCTGTTCGAAACCGAAACAACATTCGGCTGAGCGGCAGAGAACTTGACCATCCTAGTCAGATCGAGCGACGTTCCGTTTGCCAGGCGTCCGATCAGAACCAGCTGGCTCTTCTCGAAAGCTCCTGAGAATTCGACAGCTTTTGGGAGTGCTTCAATTGAGACCAGCTTCTGATCGGCAGACAACTTCTCAAGCGGTGCGGCGGAAGTTTCACCAACATTCACTGCCGATGTCGCGACCTGCTCGGGAGCGGTGCCTGCATCACTAACGGGAACCGACAGGAACTCTTTGATCAACTTGCCGGTCTCCGCTTCGTAGAGTCGAACCTTGCCGTTAGATCCACCGGCAACGACCTGTTTGCCGTTTGGCGAAAACCGCACGGCGTAAATTCCGGCGTCTTCGACGGCGATCTTCGCGATCACCGGCAGCGACTTCTTCTGATACTCTGCGGCCTTCTTCTTCTCTGCGTCCGACTGAGACTGTACTCGCTTGGCAAGGATTGCCTTGATGTCATCCGGCGCGGTGGTGTCGATGTCTGTGTCGTAGACGATAATGTCGCCTTTGCCGTCGAGACTGCTTCCGGCAACGGCTCGTCGTCCGTCGGCCGAGTAATCAACGCTGAAGACAACTCCTCGCAGCGGAGCCAGCTCTCGGATCAGGTTGGCGTTGTCGCCGATGACGCGTTTGGTGATGCGGAAGATTCGGAACAGTTTGGGGACGCCGTCCGATCCGCCGATGATGATCTCGTCGCGTTTTGGATGAGTGTCGACAGTTGCGACTCCCCCCTTCAACGCTCCGGGAGTAATCGACGTCACGTTGTCGATGAACCGCTGAGTCGCGACTTCCGTCAGCTTTGCGGTTCGGTCACGGCCGACCGAGATGACGTGATCGCCGGTTGGATTCCAGACGGTGTCCAGAGCCCAGTTGTTGTGAGCACCGTTGAACAACACCTGCTCGCCGGTGTCTGCCTTGATGGCTCGCACCGTGTTGTCTGAACATCCGAAAGCAATGCGAGTGCCGTCCGGAGACCAGCTCGCTCCGTAAAGCGTGTCGTAAGTTTCCGCGTGAGACAGCAGCAGCTCGCGTTTGGCGACATCCCAGACCTGGATCTCTCCCATGCGTCCCGGCTTGCCACCAGCGACAACCAACCTCGCGCCGTCCGGAGAAAATCGCACGGATTCAATTCGTTCGGACAAGCCGATGAGTCGAGCGACGATTTCTGAACCGTCCGCTTTGTGAAGCAGAACTTCATTGTAACCGGCAACGGCGATCAAACTTCCGTCCGGCGAAAAGTCCAGAGAAGTAATCACAGGAGGAAGCGTGTAAATCGGTGGGTGATCAACGTCGTATCGGACGTCAGCGTTTTCCGGAGTGTCGTTCTTCGCGCCTTGAGCGATCCACTTTCTGATCATCTCAATCTCGGCGTTGTGCAGCGGCTTCTTGCCACGAGGCATCTCGGCCTTGCCGTCTTCCGGCGTGATCAGCTGAACGAGATAGCTGTCGTCCGGCTTGCCCGCAACGACCGGAGCCTCTTCGCTCTCGCCCGCTTTGACCAACAGGTCGTACGACGTCATGACGTACTCGCCTGCCGACTTCGCCTTCGCAGGCTGGTGACATCCCTGGCAGTTCGCCTGAAGGATCGGCCGAATGTCTTTGTAGAAGCTGACGTCGGGAGGGGTTCCTGCCGGCTTCTCGTCAGCAGAAGCAATGGCTCCAGCGGCAAGAATCACGCAGGCAGACAGCGAGGAAAAAAACGTCAATTTCATTTCGTCACCCGTAGCGAGTTCGAAAGAGGAGCAAATGCAATGCGAGACTGCCTGCCGAAACAAGCGATCGCGGGAAAGCGTTCAAGGGAGGACGTCTTGGTGGGAACTCAGACTAAGCCGTTTCAGAATCCAAATTGGAGCTGAAATCTGTTCAGACTGCGAGCTGATTCATGAAAATCAACATATCGACTAACACCGATAAGGACAAGCACTGGCTACAGCGTGAGTCACTCGGCTGGTTGCAAAGTATTGACAAGAATTCGCGACTTCGATCTTCGAAATCAGCAGCCTTCGGAAGACGACTTCCAAATTCGACAAGGCTTTTGAGAGCCGAAATTTGCCCCGTATGCAAAAGCAGGATGCCACGCTTTCGGCGACCGATATCGATCAGCAATCCAGTTCCGAGCGGTGGAACCCGAGTGAACTCGGGATGCGGAGTCGAGTCGCGTGGCTGGGTCCAATCGGCGACTTCCGCGAATACTCATCTGGCGAAGACGAATTGCCATTCTCCGGCGTTACGACGTCGACGCGGATTACTTGCCCAAGCGTTCGGGCTTGCAGACGAGTTTCTTCTCATTCGCAGTGCGACCACATTTGGTGCAAACATGCGAGGGATCACAGACAAACTTT
>JBLFXD010000420.1:0-6511 GCA_047611045.1 Planctomycetaceae bacterium
ATAATCATCTCGAAAATCATCAGGATCACTTTTCATGTCTGATCTGCCTTTGCAGGGCAAACGAGTTCTCGCCTTTGTGGGAGACATCTACGAAGACCTCGAACTTTGGTATCCGAAGCTTCGGCTCATCGAGGCGGGCGCCGAAGTCGTCATCGCCGGGCCAGCAGCCGGACAAACTTATGCCGGCAAGAATGGTTACCCCTGCGTTTCCGACGCGGCCATTTTGGATATGAACTCTGCGGACTTCGACGGAGTTCTTTGTCCCGGCGGTTTTATGCCGGACAAACTTCGGCGGGATCCGAAAGTGCTGGAGCTGGTTCGCGAGTTCGCAGATGCTGGCAAACTTGTCGCCGCCATCTGCCACGGCGGCTGGATTCCGATTTCGGCCAAAGTGTACTCGGGCGTCAAGGTGACCGGTTCGCCAGGAATCAAGGATGACCTTGTCAACGCCGGTGCCGAGTTCGAGGATGCGGCGGTCGTCATCGATCGTCACTTTGTGTCGAGTCGCAAGCCGGACGACCTTCCGGATTTCTGTCGCGGCATGATTCAGGTTCTGCGAGATTGAGATTGCGCTCGACCATCCAAAAGATAGCAAAGGTGCTGCATGTCAGATTCTGAGGGCTCTCAACTTCTGTCGCCGGACGACGTCAGCCGCGCGCAGACGACGATCCAGTCGTTGCTCGGCGGGCTTGGTAAGGCGATCCTCGGGCAGGAAGAACTGCTGGAGCGAGTCGTCACCTGCCTACTCGCTCGCGGACATCTGCTGCTGGAAGGTCTGCCGGGACTCGGAAAGACGGAACTCGTCAAGTCGCTGGCTTCGCTGTTGAGCCTGAAGTTTCGGCGGATTCAGTTCACGCCGGACCTTCTGCCGAGCGACATTCTCGGCTCGCCGATCCTCGAAGATCAGGGCGGCAGCCGAAAACTTGTTTTTCACCAGGGACCGGTGTTTGCCAACCTGTTGCTGGCTGACGAGATCAACCGAGCGACGCCGAAGACTCAGTCCGCCCTGCTGGAAGCGATGCAGGAGCGTCGCGTCACGGTCATGGGCGAAACTCACGCGCTGCCGCTGCCGTTTTTTGTGCTGGCGACGCAGAACCCGATCGAACTCGAAGGTACGTATCCCCTGCCTGAGGCTCAGATTGACCGGTTCACTTTTAAGATCAACGTCAGCAGTGTGACGAGCGAGACGCTGGAAGAGATTATCAGAACTCGCCAGCACGGCATCGCGCCGACGTTGAACGAAATCATGACGGGCGACGACCTCGCTCGTCTGTTCGGCCTGGTCGACCGGGTTCATTTGCCGGAAGCCGTTGGGAATTACATTGCTCGCCTGGTGACAGCCACGCATCCGGACCGAGACGAATCGCCCGAAGAAGTGCGTCGATTCGTTCGGTACGGAGCTTCGCCGCGAGCCGCGATCGCTCTCGCCGGAACATCGCGTGCGGCTGCTTTGCTGGTCGGAAAGCCGAACGCTGGATTCGATGAGGTGCGCCGCGTCGCTCCGCATGTGCTCGGTCATCGTCTGATTCTGGATTATTCGGCTCGAATGGAAGGCTGGACGACGGCCCGCATGGTCGACTCGCTGCTGGATTCGGTTCCGGAAATTGGCAGATCGATCCCGGCAGATATCCAGGCGTGACCCCGTACGGCTCCCGTAAAACGAAACCCCGTCGGCAGAATTTTTCGGCAGAAAGTTGAGACGACATGGGCAGTCGACTGACTAAGCAAACCGTAGCAATGGCCATTCTGGCAATTTGCTTTACCGCTGCGTTTCCGCAGCGAACTACGATGGCCGCTGGGGACCAGTACGGTGGCAGCGACGACGACATTCAAATGTCCGTCGATTATCGCTGGGCTGGCGGCTCGGTCGGAGGGTACTACCCGATTCGAATTGCGCTGCAGAATCGAGGGCTCTCCAGGGAGCTCGACATCGTCTTTGAGCCTCTGCACGGCAACGAACTTCCAGCTGTCTCGCGGCGGATTTCGATCGACCAGAATGCTTCCGCCAGCCTGACGCTGCTGATTCCGTTGGCGGGTGCCGGGAACTACGGAAGTCTCACCGTTTCTCACAATGGCCGTGAACTCGAAAAACTGCAGAACACAATCTCACTTCCTGATGTGGACTATGAGGATTCACGTCCCGGAATTCTGGCGATCTCGAAAACTCCGCTGGCGATGCAGCCTCTGGAAGACGCGATCACGTCGTTGAAAAATCCTGGCCACGTTGGCCACGGGTACGGCGTTGGAAAAGGGCAGGACAACCAGACGATTGAACCCTTTCGCCTGCCCGAAACCTGGCTGGCGTACTCATGCGTTGATCTCGTGGCGCTTTCAATGGAAGTCTTCGATGGGCTTGCCGAGACTGAGCGGGCGGCGATGCTCGATTGGACTCGGGCGGGAGGAACGCTACTGATTTATTCCGTGGGCGAGCCTGTCAGTAATTCGAAGAACCTCGCGGAGCTGACTGAAGCTGACACTCAGTCAGCGATTGTCGAGTGGCACGCTGCTGATCCGGCAAAACGGACAAGAATACGGGTTCAGCATATGGACGAGCATGGAAATCTTATCGAATCATCGATGGAAAGCCTGATCGAATTGCCATCCGATGAGTCGCTTGAATCCACAATCGAATCGGTGCTTGAAGAAGCCAGCGAAGCGGTAAGTAAACAGGCGACGCAGAATCCTCAATTGAAATTTACGTGGTCCGCCCAGGATCGTCCGTTTGAGATTCGTGAATTCGGGCAAGGTCTGGTGATCGGGTTTGTCAACGATCCTTTTTCCGGAACAGTTCAGGATTGGGGATGGCTTTTGAAGTCGTTCCCGATGAACGACCTGTGGCAGTCCAAGCAGCTTGGAGTTGCGGGGCGAATGGACAATGAAGAATTTCTCAAGTTTCTGATTTCTGGAATTCGCAGCGTGCCGGTGATGGCATTTCTGATTTTTATCTCGGTCTTCACCTTCGTCATTGGGCCGTTGAACTACTTCGTGCTCGTTCGGAAGAAGAAGTTGAACTTTCTGGTCGTCACGATTCCGGCGATTGCTATTGTGACCAGCCTGTTTCTGTTTGGTTACTCGGCATTGTCGCACGGCTTTTCCGTCAAGTCGCGAGTCCGAAGTCTGACGTTCATCGACCAGGGAAATAACAAGGCGGTGTCGACGGCAAGGCTCTCACTTTACGCCGGGATGACGCCGTCGACCGGGTTGAGTTTTTCTCCGTCGACACTCGTCATGCCGATTCGTGCCAGCGGCGAGGAATTTGAATCGGCTCGAACCGACTGGACCGACACGCAGTGGCTAAGATCCGGCTGGCTGCGATCTCGAACCCGCACTCAGTTCCTGACGAGAAACGTGCGTCTGGAGCGAGGCCGCTTGACTGTCGGAGCAGGCACTGACGACGAGCTACCCGTTACGAACGGTCTGGAATGGGCGATCGAGTCGTTGATCGTCACCGATCAGGACGGCAAGGCATGGTTTGCCAACGACCTCGCGGCAGGAATCGGCCGGCCACTGAAACCGATCAGTGAGTCGGACCGGCAAAGTTTCTGCAAACTGATGGACCGGTCGACTCCGGCGAACCCGGAAGAGATCGAGAACGAACGAGACATCCGTTCGCTCAGCACGAACCCGTTCTTCTCATACCGCCGGCACGGACACTTCGAATCGTTCCACGTTTCTCACGGCAAGATGGAAGGCACGATCACCGGACTCCGACATAATGTCGAGCGAGGTTCCGCACTGATTCCAAACACTTACTACGCGATCGTGAAAGATGCGCCCGCGATCGAATTCGGCACCGAAGTCGACGTTGTCGACAGCTGGCACCTGGTGATCGGCAAGTATTGACGCCGTTGACCTCGCGTCCAAATTCTGTTTCTGCGTGGTTAGTCCGTTGCACATCGAATCGGTTCGCGACTTCTCTCAATTGACTTTGTGAAGTTTCTGGAGAGTAAGGATGCGGAAGCCAACGATCGACGACTTGAAGCTTTGGCACATCGTTGTCGGTGGTCAATATCTGCTATTAGGCTGTCTTGCGCTCCTCGGGACCGCACTTGACCATTTCTACGGGCGAGGTGTTGACTTTACGCCTTTGTTCCTGGGAGCCGCATTTTTCGTCCTTGTTTCGTTCGTTGCGTTTGTCTGTTCTGTTGCTGAGAAGAGCGTTGCCGGAGCACTGATCGCTACTGCTCCGTTCTATCTTCCGTTTCTTGCAAACCTTTTGTGACGTTCGTGATGGATGACGTGTAGCGGATGATTTCGCCGTCGATTGATGATTGCCCCATTCGAATTCGTCCGGTCTGTCAAGCCCCCGCGGGCACTCTTTGGTCGACAATTTCTTAACACGCATTGCGTCGTGATTCTCGTAGGAGAAAAGTCGGACAGGACGAATTCGTGAGGATTCTGGCCGGCTTCGACGGGGTGAAAGAAAGTCGCTCAGAATGCCGACACTTCAGGTTTGACATCCAGTTTCGCGGGACTAGTATCGGCCCCTGAGTGAGTGACGGGGATCGCCGGTCAGGTGGTGTCTATCAGACGAATTGATCCGTTCGAGGGTGGTGCCTGACGGACCAGATCGACTGAAAGACAGACCGGCGTTTCCTTTTTTTCTGGTCATATCGTATCTCCTGATTCGAGATTCAATCGCTGGCAACGGAGTGCCCGTTCGGGCGAGCCTGTGGATCGACGTCTGGTCGACTCATGTGTGTTCGTGGTGAACCTTTGCTCCCGGCAGACATTTTTGAATTTGCTGGTCTGCCCAACGAAATGGATCGCAGGGATGAGCTTCATCCCGTGCTGAGGGAGTGCGCATCGAGGGTCGCAAGATGCAGCCCGATATTCTGGCAGACGTTCAGCCAGTGTCGCATGAGCAAAGCACGAACTGCTTTCTGGATGCGCTCCGAACGAAGATCGGCGAACACAATTTTCAGCATTGGTTTGTGGGTCGTTCACAAGTCAGTCTGGAAGGTTCGACGTTCAGCGTTTCGGTCGGCAGTACGTTTCTGTCGACGTGGATGCAGCGACGCTTTAGTAGCGACGTCCTGGCGGTTGCCCGGGAAGTTTTCCCCGGCTGCATCGTCGACTGGAATGTTGACGAGAACCTTGAAGCCGATGCCGCTTCGGACGAATCATCGAAGTCCGGATTGCCGGAAGCCGGTTCAACGATCGCCGGAAAGACTCCACAACAAGTGGTTTCGGCCGGCTCAACGAAGTCACAATCACAGCGAGAGGGAGCCCAACGCGGCGGGACGCGGCGCGAAGGTCGTCGTTTCGCAAAGCTGGACGGGTTCGTTCAGGGCGCGTGCAACGAACTCGCCGTGACGGCGGCTCGGCAGGTTGCCAGTCATCCTGGCGAACGTTTCAGCCCTCTCTATATTCATGGCGGCGTCGGAGTCGGGAAGACGCACCTCGCTGAAGCGATCTACTGCGAAGTTCGCAAGCAGCATCCGGAGTCGCAGGTCATCTTCATGACGGCCGAGAGTTTCGGAAATCAGTTTACGCACGCATTGCGTAATCAGTCGTTGCCGAGTTTTCGAGCCCGCTTCCGCAACGTCGACGTCTTAATCATCGACGACATCGGATTTCTGAACGGCAAGCCCGGCATGCAGGAAGAGTTCCTGCACACGTTCGAGCAGCTTTCCAGTCACGGCAAGCAGATCGTCGTTACCGCCGATTGTCATCCGCGGTTGATGTCAAAAATGAGCGGCGAACTGACGACTCGGTTTCTGTGTGGACTCGTCAGTCGGCTGGAAGCTCCGGATTTGCAGACTCGACGGCAGATTGTCCGATCGAAGATGCTGCCGTTTGCCGGCCAGGTTTCAGAAGATGCGATGGACTTCGTCGCTCGCAGGTTTACTCACAGCGTCAGAGAACTCGAAGGAGCACTCAACACGCTGCGAACCTGGTTTGCGATGACAAAGAAAAAAGTCTCGGCACAAACGGCTCGGCAGGCTTTGTCCGAGTTAGAGCGAGACTGCATTCGAGTCGTCCGATTGCCCGACATCGAAGCGGCGGTGTGCCAGTTGTTCGGGATCGACGCCCTCGATTTGAAATCAGACAAACGAACTCGCAGCGTCAGCCAGCCTCGGATGCTGGCGATGTTTCTCGCCCGCCGTCACACGCAGGCGGCCTACAAAGAAATTGGCGACTTCTTCGGCGGACGAAATCACAGCACGGTGGTCGCTGCCGAGAAGAAGGTCGACACGTGGCTGCGAGCTGAGAAAGAGCTGACCTTCGCCGGTCGAAACTGGCATCTCAGCGACGTCATGGAGTCGATCGAGCAGCAGCTCCTCGCCGGATAGTTGCTGAGTTTGCCGAACAGCGACTTCGGCCAGTGTAGGTGACTTCGGCCGTTGTAGGTTATGACAAGCGCAGCGCCGGCATAACATCCCGAAGCTGGCTTCCTATTGTGTTATGCCGGCGCTGCGCTTGTCATAACCTACGGATGCTTGCCTGGTTTCAGAAATTGCATCCACGTTCGTCGATGGCTCGACAGTTTCGTCCTCAGCGTCTAGCC
>JBLFXD010000421.1:0-6503 GCA_047611045.1 Planctomycetaceae bacterium
GGATTTGCTGCCGAAGTGACTCCGAAACGGCCTGGCCGCCGATCGCGAGTGCTGATCCGGTTTCGTGAGCGGCCTCAAATAATTGGTTGATTCCAGCAACGAACGCCGGTTCGTCTGAGATGTACGAAATGCTCAGCCAGAGCAATCGTGGCTGGGCCGTGTTAGTCGCGTCGATCAGAGTTTCGAATGGCAGATTGGTGCCCAGGGACGTCGCATTCCAGCCGACACTCCTTAGAACGATTTCGGACATCGCGATTGGCAAAGTGTAGATGTCTGACTCTACGGTAGCACCGATTGCCGTCGGAGCGTCGCTTGCCAATGTCGAGGATGGCCTCAGCTCACGCAGGCATCGCAGGCAGATTTCACAAGCTCGTCGCTCCTGGTAGACCGCGACGTCTCCGCAGCTCCACTGGTCACCAATTCGGTGCATTGCCGGAGCCATCACATCGTCGAAGATTGCCGTGACTGAATGGTCTGCCAGTAACAAGTCAAACATGATTTGCCGGACGACCGCTTCTTCGCCAGAAACCAGGCTGGAAACGATGCGATCTGTCGCTCGGCTGAGAGTCCATTCAGTCTTTCCAGCGGTGACCGGCAGCCCGAGCAGTTCGGGTTCAATGATTTGCCTGCCCGATTCACGCAGGAATTGTATGACAGCCTCGACTTCGATACGCCGATGCCCTCCCGCTGTTTTTGTCATCGGAATCAGATTGTTATCGCACCACCGTTTGAGCGTGGACTCGCTAACGCCGATGGCCCGGGCAACCTGTTTGGGGGAGGCAGTTTTTCGCATCAAATTTACTTGAAGTCCGGTGAGATTGAGTTAATTGAATTGTCTAATCGTAGCTATTTCCACGGCGACATTCGTGGAAACAAGAAAACGGCTGGTCGATTCATAACGGGGATCTAAAACATCAAAAATTGATTGAGTCGATTGAAAAATCGACCTGCTGCGGCGGGTGTCATGAAGTTTGGCCCGGCTGATTGATCCCGTCGCGGCTTTATTCTTCTTTGCAGACGGTCGTTGGACGTATGTCTGCGGAAGCCTCTGCCAAACGGCGGATTTCGACCTCGCCTGCGTCGAACTCCGTCGGATCGACACCGAGTAGCCGAGGCAGTTGAGCGCAGCGGTATTCAAAGATTCGACGCAGCTCGAGTTTGACCATGAGTGCATGGATCAGCGGTCCGCCCGGCACAGAGTAGCGAACCGAGTCCCGCACCAGTGTGCCACTGCCTGACTCCTCGAATGTGTGTGAGTGAATCCACATCGAGTACGGCCCGCGGATCTGCGAATCCTCAAACCGAAATGGCGGCTCCCACTCGGTTATTTCCGTCCGCCGCCCAATCGGCAATCCATGAAGCTTCAACCGGTAGTCGATCAAGCGTCCGAGCTTCATGTCGATCGGCTCGGGGATGACCACGCGAAAACCCAGAAACGGCGGAGTTAATTCCTCAAGTTTGAACGCTTCTGCAAACAAAGCGAATACATATGGGCTAATTTCAGGAAGCCAGAGTTTGGTCTTGAGCTGGTACGCGCAGCTTGACATTTGATTTAATTCTAGAAAATGGACGTTTTGACTGTTTTCCTAGTTATGAAAACCTGATAAGTACGGATAATAGAGTGTAAATGGTTTACGACGACTGACGAATAGAATGTTTCTGGAGATAAATTGTGGCTCAGATATCCGACAAAACACGCAACAGTCAAGACAACCATCAGCAGCTTCCACTGACACGTGAGATCGATTTCATCCCGAATGAAACGTTTGAGAGCACCACGGAGAAGGACCTTCGGGACGTCGACGTCGAGCTCTACAAGGATGAGGAACCGATTGCGGGGACACTCAACTCAGAGAACTTTGCTGCTTCTCTTCTTTCAGCGGTTCGACAAAGCCGTCTGCTGACCTTTGATGGTGAGCAGTTACTGTTCAAACGGCTTAACTTCCTTCGCTTCCGGGCAAACGCGATCCGCTTAACGCTGAATCCGAAACGTCCGGCAAAAAAGAAAGTTCTCGAAATAGAGCGGCTTCTCGATGAGGCAGCGTCAGTTCGTGAAGAACTTACTCGGGCCAATTTGAGGCTGGTTGTCTCGATCGCAGGCAAGCTTTCGATCTCACATGACGAATTCGATGAATTTATTGCCGAAGGCAACGGCATCCTGCTCTACGCGATTGACAAGTTCGATTACGCCCGCGGGTACCGATTCAGCACCTACGTCACTCACGCAGTTCAACGACATTTGTATCGATTCATCGAGCGACGGAAGAAGAGAGCTTCACGAGAGTTTGCCAGGGAACCTGACCTGATGGTGAACGACGTCATGGTGGACGCGAATCCGGATAAACTGGCGGAGGACGAAGTCAAGCAGGCCGTCGCTGCTGTGATTGCAAAAATCGATCAGACGCTGGACGATCGGGAGCGGTTCATCATCCGTGGTCGATTCGGACTCGACGGCACAGGCGAAGGCAAGACTTACAGTAATTTGGGTGAACAACTGGGGCTGAGCAAGGAGCGAGTGCGTCAGCTACTCCTGCGAGCTATCGAAAAACTGGGTGAAGTCGCCAAACCATTTGAATCGATCTTGGCTACCTGCTGATCACGTCTATAAACGTCACTCGTTCGTAAGAATCGGTGATCATGCTGAGTATTGACTCGAACCGCTAAGCGGAGTCCGAGGCTCTTTCACTGCTGATCAGGAGATAGTCTGACAACAGGGGAACGAGTGCGATGGCAACAGATCTACAAGTACGTCCGTGGATGGCGAAATTGTTGATCCTGGCAGGTGTTTACAACTTGGTTTGGGGCACCCTTGCAGTGTGCCTGCCAATGCAGATGCTGAGTTGGCTCGGGGTGAATCCATTGCCGACTTACCCGCAATTTTGGCAATGCATCGGAATGATTGTTGGCGTGTTTGGAGTCGGCTACTTAATAGCCGCACGAGATCCATACCGGCACTGGCCGCTGACGCTCGTGGGTCTGTTGGGCAAAGTTCTCGGGCCAATTGGTTTCGTCGCGTCCATCGGTACCGGATCGTTGCCAGTGGAGATGGGGTGGACCATTCTTGCTAACGATCTCGCCTGGTGGATTCCATTCGCGATGATCCTGTGGGGAGCTGTTCGGTTCCACCAGAGTGTCGGGTCTGCCTATCAAATGCCCGAAGCTGACGACCCGCTTCGCGATCTTCGACTGAACACTGGCCAACGGCTTGATGAACTGGCAGATGCCCAGCCAAAGCTTGTGGTCTTTCTTCGACATGCCGGATGTACGTTTTGCCGTGAATCGCTCGCGGACATTGCGGAGCAGAGAGCGAGAATAGAATCCCGCGGCTGCGGAATCGTGCTGGTCCATATGGGTGACAATGTCCGAGACGCCGCACTCTTCGAGAAACACGGTCTGGCGGACGTTCCTCGACTCGCCGATCCTGATTGCCGCCTCTACCGTCAATTCGGTCTGGACATGGGCGGTTTTTCTGAGTTGCTTGGACCGTTGGTCTGGGTACGCGGATTCATGGCAGGGCTCGTACGCGGACACGGTGTCGGCAGACTACGAGGTAACGGTTTCCAGATGCCCGGCGTCTACCTCTACCACTGCGGCCAAATCCTCGGTGGGTTTCAACACGCTCGTGCTTCTGATCGCCCCGACTATGCAGAACTCGCCTGTCAACTTCCACAACCAACGTAAGTTGCAGGGGCGGTCTGAGCCAAGTCGAATTGTTTACTGCGGTAGCCGATGAAACATTGGCGGAGGCGGCTTTGGGTTCTCGCCGCCGCTGCAGCACCCGCAAAGATCGACGACACGCTCGACTAGTGTGAGCGGGTGGTCGTTCGTGGTCGATTCGGGCTCGACGACCCGGGAGAAGGCAAAACGTTTCGCGAACCTGGAGGACAACTTCGACTCAGCAAAGAGCGAGTCCGCCAGTTGCTCCAGCGTTGTCTCGAAAAACTGGGAGAAGTCGCAAAACGTTTTGATTCCATCTGTGCTCCGCAGTGATCCCGTCTATGAACCCTCAGTAAACCGAGTCAGCGTGAGATAGTTCGCCGATCATTGAATGCCTGTCTGGCATTGGTCGTGACCACGTTGACCAGTAAGGCACCCGAGGTGATCCAATGTCAAAGAGGAAGACTGCGAAGGCGACCTATGTCGCTGGAGCTGCGATTTCATTTTCACTCTCCGTGTATTTGTGGTTCAACGGCAGTAAGGAACAGGGGCTTTATGTGGGGCTTTGGGTTCCATCCATTCTGTCATTTGGAACGCTGATGTTGGGGGGCCGCGATGAGTGATCTCGCCCTGCTTGTCATCGGTTTCGGAATTTTTTCCTCATGTATGTTGGCGACAATCGGTCTGGCCATTGGGTCTTCTCAACCACCAGATCCTGATGTCAGTCACAGTGGGCCTGAACAGCCTGAGTAGTCAGAACTTTCTGGACCACCTCATTTGAAAGGACACAACGTGAGTGTCGTTGCTCTCCCTGAAGAGATACAGACTGAAGCTCAGCTTGCGACGGTCGCAATTTCTGGAGCATCTGGCCTTGTCGGTTCAGCTCTTGCTTCGAGTCTCTCAAAGACACCTACGAGTATTATCAATGTCACTCGGAACTCTACCGCGTGTCCAGATAATAGCGTGGTCTGGAGTCCCGGCGGTGGGATTACCAATCCCGCACGCCTTGAAGGTGTCGACGCATTTGTGCATCTGGCTGGCGAGAACATCGCAACTGGTCGATGGACTGCATCTAAGAAAAGTCGAATACGAAACAGTCGTGTTGAAGGGACACGGGTGATCGCATCAAGCCTTGCCAGACTCGAACGCAAACCGAAGGTTCTTGTGTGTGCATCGGCGATTGGATACTACGGCGATCGAGGCGATATATGCCTTAGCGAATCTTCAACTGCCGGGGCCGGCTTCCTCTCTGATGTTTGCCGGGACTGGGAAGCTGCGGCATTACCGGCCGAGGATGCTGGCATCCGAGTAGTCCATCTGCGGATCGGAGTAATCATCAGCCGCAATGGCGGCGCATTACCTCAGATGCTAACTCCATTCAAGTTGGGCGTCGGCGGTCGCATCGGTAGCGGTCGTCAGTTCTGGAGCTGGGTCACACTCGAAGACGTTGTCGGGGCCATTCACCACGTCATCGACAACGAGACAGTCCGCGGCGCAGTCAACTGCGTTGCCCCTGAGCCGGTGACAAACAACGACTTCACGAAGACTCTCGGCGCCGCCCTTGGTCGCCCGAGCGTTTTCCCGATGCCTGCATTCGCCGCCCGCCTCGCACTCGGTCAGATGGCCAATGACCTGTTGCTGTCCAGCACCCGCGTTTTCCCGCGTCGTCTGGAGTCTTCAGGATACGACTTCCTTCAGCCCAATCTGGCACACGCCCTTGAGACGGAAATTAATGCCAGGTGACAAAGCCTTCTGGGCCCTCGCCGGTCGTGAGAAGCGTAAAGCACGCTACAGTGTCGACACGTACCGGCAAGCAATCACTCGTGCGTGCGATGAAGCGAAAGTGCAGCGATGGACGCCGTTGCAATTGCGGCATTCGATCGCGACCGAACTATCCCGCGATTTCGGCGAGCAGGCCGCCAGTCGTTGGTTGGGCCATGCTCGACTCGAAACCACAGCGATTTACGTTGAGCAGCAGAGTCGGGAGTTGATCGAAATCGCGAGACGGATCGACCGTGCCGTTGCAGACCGACTCAAAGACAAGCCAGAGGGTGGTTGATAGCAACCGAAACGGTTCGAGGAAGGCGTCAAATGCCGTGTTGTTCCCCCAAGTATTCGCGGTGGACCGTAAGACTTGGTGAGCAAATTTCGAACGTCATCACCCACTCTCTGATGGCCTTGAGATGTCATGGTTCGCCAATAGTGAACGTGCTGTATTGAACTGTCGACTTAACGCCGAAACGCGGTTCGATAATCACGATCATGTAAGTTCAGAATTTTTCGCTGGCGGAGTCCGTAGCGTCATCTCTGCTTTCCCGCTTTCCGACCAGTGCATTCACCCATTGGTCACCTCGGTCAGGGCGGGCATCTGCAGTGGTCCAGATGTCAATGATTTCAAATCCACAGTGGTGAGCAAGAGCCGCTTTTAGACCTGACGTGGTGAAGTCCGTGAAGTGACGACCGTCCTGCAAGCGTTCACCGTTGCCTTCTTTGAACGACAGGTAACAAACGCCATTTGGACGTAGGGCATGAGCAAAGGCACTCAAGACTGTGTCGGTCTCACTTCTGGGCACGTGCAGCAAGGATGCGCAGGCCCAAATGCCATCGAAGTCGTTGGCAAATTCCATCTGCTGGAACTGGAGTTTCACAGCCGCAAGTCCTGTCAAGCAGGTCGTAGCTTCTGTCATCTTCGCGGAAGCATCGATCGCCGTGACTGAATAGCCACGATCAAGAAACGCTTTCGAGTCCCTGCCCGAACCGCATCCAGCATCCAGAATTGTTCCAGCTTCCGGCAACATTGCCAGGAACGGTTGGTAAAGCAATTCCATATTCACGCCAATCGTGCC
>JBLFXD010000422.1:0-6456 GCA_047611045.1 Planctomycetaceae bacterium
GAGGAATCCGTCCTTCGAGACCCCGTCTGCGGGCAGAATGTCAGTGACGTTATC
Source organism: Planctomycetaceae bacterium (assembly GCA_047611045.1). GTDB lineage: Bacteria > Planctomycetota > Planctomycetia > Planctomycetales > Planctomycetaceae > JABMPE01. Next base: position 55 of record JBLFXD010000422.1, read on the forward strand.
ATCCAGTCCGAGCAGATCACGCAGCGTGTTCCGATACTGAGCGACCGTCAGCCGCCGCACGGAACCATTCTTCTCCGCATTGCGGGAACGGGCTGTGATCAACGCCTGCTTGATCCAGTCAACGAGCTGCTTCCGTTCCTGAACCGTCGGCTGAGGCTCGTCTTCCGGCGGCATCGCCTCATCGTCGACCTGCTTGAGGATGTCCTTCCAAAGGAACAGATGGCGATCTTCCAGTGAGCCATCCAGTTGATCGACTCGAATCCCGGACGTCATCTTGTCGACGTTGTGGCAACGCTGGCAGTACTTCTGAACGAGCGGCTGAATAGTCGCCTTGAACGTCGCCTGCTCCGTTGCTGCCAGACCGTTCGCTGAAAGCAGAATCGCCAGGAACGGAATCAATAACAAATACTTCATGCCGCCGCCAATTGATTGTTTCGTGCCGTGTGAGTACCGGCAGAACCGGCGCTCCATTTCTAAATGATCTGCCGCCGGTGAGCCAGCAACTATCGCAGCAGGAACGAGCCGCCCGCTTCCACGTTTGCGATCACGCTACGCGTCGGGTTACCAGCGGGAAATGATTTCGGACACATTTCCAAAGCGGCAAAGTCGCAACCCAAGAAAGAATCGCACAAAGACGCAAAGTTCTGGAAGGTCGATCTTTGCGACTTCGCGTCTTTGCGAGAAGATCGAAAGAGTGCGCACAGTGAACATGATTGACGACGTATGAATCAAAGTGTGGGCTGGTTTGTCGGCGCTTTGTCGTGTGGACGTCGACGAAATACTTCGCACTGGCGGAGCCAGTGGCACACATCGATCTCGAGCATCTTCAAACGAAAACCCCGGCCGCTAATTGCTAACGACCGGGGCAAATTCGTCGATCTACATTTTCGATTTTACAGAATCAGCGAGGCTGTTCAGCGTTTGCGTCGCGTTGCTTCTGCTGTTCCTGGTCGCGGCGTTTCTGCTCTTCCTGAAAGAAAAACAGACCAGCAAATGGGTTGCCGCCGCCAACATCGTCCGCGTTGTAGATGAACTGAGCGTCGCGGCGTTTTTCGACCTGTTCCTTCAGTTCGACAAGATGCGACCGAGTGTACGGATCCAGTTTGTCCCCGCCCTTGGCCAGCACGTTGTCGACCCTCTTCAGGATGCGGTCCAGTTCGAACGACGCCAGATTCGAAATCGGCTTATAAGCTTCCGTACTGACATCGCCAGGAATACTCAGGTCGACGAGTCGTTCGAGGTGTTCCTGCTGGAGGTTACGCCGCAGACTCGATACCAAAGGCACTCGCGAGGTGTACTGCTTGTTGGGAGCCTTTTCGAGTTCCTGCCAGATTGCATTTGTCAGGGACTCAAGAACTTCGGGAAGTGTCAGTGCTTCCTTGTCAGCCGGAATTCGCAGTTCGTTGTCATAGATTCTGCGAAGCGTGGTCGCATTCATTACCATCGTCAGCGTTGAAGCCTGAATGCCGATGATCGTGTCATGAACGGGGTAAGTGGCTTCGCTCGAGAAGGCACTGAACGACGAGCCGCCGTCCAGCCACTTGTCGACTGAAAGATGAGCCAGCAGGTCCGGAGAAAGACCGAAGGCGTCGTCGAAGAATGTGTTTTCGATGACAAACTTCAAAGCGGCCTTCTGCTGCTCGACAGGCACGACTTCAACCGGTCGTGAAGAATCTTTGTCGCCCTTCAGGGCGCGAGTCGTGAACGCTCCACCGAGCCAGTTGGCCATCATGCTGACAGACCGAGTTTGCAGCGCGAGTGAGAGATGATATCCGTAACGGGCTCGAGCCCAGCTTTCTCCGTCTTTCACGAACTTCTCTGTCAGACCCTTGCGGTGCTTCTGCACCAGCTCCATCTGATTATTCGCATACACCAGCGGCTCCTTCGTGAAGTCGTACCGGCGTGCCCGTGGATCAGGACCGCCTGTTTCTTCGTCAGTCCCGTACACAAGCTCCGGCTCGTTGACGCGAGCGAGGATCGACTTCAGATCGCTGGACAGCGTGTAGCCGTACTCGATCGCCCATTCGTCGTACGGCCCGATTCCGATCATCGTGTAGTCGCCCTGAGGCTTGCCGTCAGCTCGCAGGTTGATCGGAATGTAGTCCATGACCGACCCCGCCAACGGCTTTTTGCCTTTGACTTCGTCGCCATTCATTTCGTCAAAGGAGTAAACGCTACTTGCTTTGAAGTTGTGGCGCAGGCCAAGAGTGTGGCCGACTTCGTGAGCAACCAGTTCAGCGATCAGCGGCCCAATGAATGCCTCGGGCATGCTGTCGAGCATGGGCACTTTCTTAGCGGTCGGCTTCTTTGCTTCTTCCTTCTTGTCATCGTCTTTGTCGCCGTCTTCTTTCTTCTCGTCGTCTTTCTTTCCGTCTTCCTTTTTGTCGTCGCCCTTCTTCTCATCGGCGTCTTCATCCTTGTCGTCGCCGTCTTTCTTCTCGTCGTCCTTGTCACCGTCTTTTTTGTCGTCTGAGTCTTTCTTCTTTTTCTTCTTGTCAGCGTCATCGTCACCGTCGTCGAGCAGCGCGAGGTGCATCTGCATCAAAGCCAGATCGATCGACTTGCCCTGCGTCGCCATGCACAGCCCATTGACCTGACTGGTTCGACCAATCAACCCGTCGTATTGATTGTCGCCGAGCATTGTTCCATCGACTTTTCCAGCCGGATGTCCTGCCAGCGGCTGATAGGCTTCGCGCTGAATCGTCTGAATGACTTCGTTGCGGCGGCTTGGGTTTGCCAGCCGAACGCGCGGATCCCACCGTGGGTGGTCGGCGAGCCATGCCAGCGTTTCAGCATTAAAACCCTCCATCGCAACGGCAGGAAGAATCTCACTGAACTGTCCGTGGTAGTGACGAATCCAGCCGTCAGTCAGAATGATGTCTGCGTCGAGGATTTCGCCAGTCAACGGGTTGACGCGGCTGGGGCCGATGGCCGTTCCGATGTTATTGTTGAGCCATCGGATGAAGTTGTACCGAACGTCTTCCGGATCGAGATCCATGTTGCGTCCGGTCTGAGCGTCCTGGAAATCAATTTCGATCGCGTTGAGGAATCCGATTTTCTCGAACGCCTTGTTCCAATGATCGACTCCCTGAGTGACCCAGCGTCGATATCGCACGGGAACGGTGTGCTCAAGAATGAAACGGATCGGCTTAACCGGTGGACTGAGCGAAAGAGACGAGTCTCGTTTCGTCAAGTGCCAGCGGTTAATGAAACGAGTTCGTGTTTCGGTGTCTTTGTATTTACCGAGGTCTGTGTAGCCGGTCGTGAAGTAACCGATGCGAGCGTCGGCAACTCGTGGTTTGTAGCCAGGCGTTGGAGCAATCAGGCTCAACGAGTAGTGCAACGTCTTCAGTTGACCGTTGGGAGTCCTGCCGCCGAAGAGGCTGAAGCTTCCGGAAGTTGGCCCTTCGATGGCGACTTCGATGTTCTTCGGAAATGCTTTGGCCTTTTTAATCGTGACGAGAGCTGAATTGTTAATCCGGCCGGCACTGCCAAAGAACGCCGACGACTGCGAAACGAACAGATAGTTCAAGTCGATGATCGGGCCGCCGGTTGGTCCGATCGTCAGGATTGGCGTGTCGAGCAGCACTCGGTCAGTAAACAATCGCTTGACCGAGGCTTTCGATTCGCTGTCGCCAGTTGAACGATGCTCGACGTTCGGCTGAATCATCGCCAACCGCTTGCCATAGCGGCGCCAGTAGAAGTAGAGGTCGCCTTGCTGAAGTCCGGCGAACTCATCTCCGGCAGCGACGGTCAGCGCCAGAAAATACTTGTGTGCCGTGAAGCTGGCTGGCAATTCGGCGAGCAGCTTCTGCTCTTTCTTGTGCTTGTAGAGCGTGTACAAGGATCGCTTGCCGTCTGTAGTCGATACGATCTTTGTGTAGTCCGCGAGGACCGTGGCGTGGGGTGGGAAATCCGGCTTCGGCTTGGTCGTCTGGGCGAATGCTGATGAACCAGCAATTCCAACCAGAGCGAGCATTGCAGCAAAGCCACCGATAATTGAGGTCCGCGATCGATTCATGTGTCAGTCCCTGAGCCTGGTGAATTGAGCCGACTCGCGACGTGCAGTTCGTAGTTGCGGATGCACGATCAACGAGGTCTCGGATATGGCACTGCGGAACTGAGTGATCAACAACTCTGTAGATCGCCCAGTCCTGCATGTGGCGTCTTTTTGCGTTCCAGCAAGTCGGCAACCCCGCGAATCGACGTTGAAAATGCGAAGGCCGCAGAGTCACCGCAATCGTGGCAGTTTGCCAGAACTCTCTGATTCTACATCCGGGCGTCAACGAAAAACCACGGTATGAGCGTCCGAAAAAGAACTTGCCCCAGAGAGAAATTCCGACTGCCGCCCATCGGGATGAGTCTCCGGATCCGCCGACGCGTTGCGTTTCGGCATCGTCACGGGCTGAGGGTGTGAGTTCTCCGCAGGGTGTGACCAGCGGGCCGAACGGTATTCGCGGTGTGCCGGCGCGGAGATCTTCTGAATTGGATCACGCCCTGGTAACACAAAAAGTCGCCCGCGCCGGCACACCAGCCGTTTGATTCGCTCCGCTTGTCACACCCTACGATCGATCGGCAAAGTGGCAAGCGGCGAACTGGCAGCGCGCCCGATTACTCGACGTAGACAATCACGCTCGTGACGTTGTCTTTCGAGCCGCCGTCGAGGGCTGCCTTGACCATGGCCTCGGCACACTCTTGCACATCGTCGTTTCCGGCCAGGACGGTTTGAATGGCCGCGTCGTCGATGCCGTCTGTGACCCCGTCTGAACAGATCAGGTAGCGATCGCCAGGCTGCGGAGTGTGCTCTTTGGACTCGGTACCGGTTCCGCCTTCTTTGGAGCCAAGGTATCGATACAGCACATTTCGGTATCGATGCGTCGCCGCTTCTTCTTCCGAAATCGTGCCGGCTTCGACGAGTGCACGAGTCAGCGAATGGTCCGTCGTCATCTGAATCAGCTGACCTTCGCGAAGACGATAGACGCGACTGTCGCCGATTCCGCCGACGTAGAAATTTCCGCCGGAGACTACGATGAAAACGATCGTCGTTCCCATGTTGTGGTAGGCAGGGTCAACCTCGCTGAGCGCGAGAATCTCAGAATTCGCTTCACCGACCGCCTCGTCGATCTTTTTAACGAGCTCTTCTCCGACGTCGGCTGAGAAGTTGATCAACTGGTCGAGCTTGCGCGGCACAATATCCGTCGCCAGTTCGCTGGCCTTTTCGCCAGCCGCCTGGCCGCCCATGCCGTCAGCAACGATGAAAAATCGCCCGGATTCGTCAACGACGCAGGCGTCCTCATTGTTCTCGCGATAGTTGCCGGTGACACACAGGTGCCCGAATTTCAGATTCAGCATATTACTTAGACCAGTGGAGTCTCAGAGTTTCTCGAAATCCCGTAACCGAATACCGGGTCGCTTTGTCAACAGGTGCCGACTCGTTCGATTGTACTTCCCGCCAAAACCGGCTCACGTGCTCCGTCTACGGAAGAACGGTTTTGACCAGATCGGTGACTCCCAGAGTTGTGGAGCAGATCAACATCTCGCCAGCTTCAAAGCCGGCACTTGTCCCGAACAGTCTGTTCTGCCCCTCAACGAGTCGGAAGACCTGTTGTTTATGAGGCGGAAACTGAGTTTCGTAGGCCCTTACGGCGGCCAATTTTACGTCGAACGTCTCAGAAATATCTACGACAAAGTGGCCAGACCCGGACGGCGGCTCCAGCGTGCGAAATCCTAACGGATACCAGAGCTGCTTCGACACCGTATGAACCGGCAATCCGTCGAAATCATCATCCCACTTCGTCAGCCGCGAATAAAACACGCCCGCGTCCGTAATTTGAGCCGCCTGCCAGTGATCCGGCGACGCCATCGGAGTCTTGCCGGCAATGCCCAGCACAATCTTCGGGCGGTACCGACGAAACACCTTGCCTAACTCGACCCTCGCCTCGAAACAATCGAACAGCCGGCGGTTCGGGAGTTCGAGTGTTTCCCGAACCTGCACGCCAAGAATTTCAGCCGCCTTCTTCGCCTCGGCCAGACGAACTTCCGGACCGGGGCTGCCTGGAGTCGGCTCTCCGTCTGTCAAATCAACAATGCCAACTCGATACCCCTGCCGCACCAGCGAAGCCAGCGTCCCGCCGATAGCAATCTCGACATCATCGGGGTGAGCCCCGACGGCGATGACATCGAGTGGTTCGGGGAGTTCAATGCTCATGATAATTCACCTGATTCCGAACTTAGCAGACTTTTGGAGAATTGGTGATTTCCGAAATCTGTGTGCCACTGGCTCTGCCAGTGCGAGTTTCGTTGCAATTTCGCACTGGCAGAGCCAGTGGCACACGATAAACAGAAGAACTACAGAACCAACCTTACCGAGCAGTCCGAAGCCGAGTGCGAGTCGTCCTTGCA
>JBLFXD010000423.1:0-6455 GCA_047611045.1 Planctomycetaceae bacterium
GATCGGGAACCGCGAGCTGACACGTTCCCAGAGCCGGTCAAATCGCGAGTCGAATGCGCATCCGAATCCCACAGTTGCTCCGGCTGAACGCGGCGTGAACATCTCGCGTGAACTCAACCGCAATCCCGCGTCGACCACTGGTGCGGCCACTTTCGCCAGCCATGTCGGCCGCAATCGTTGACTGAGCTGTGACTCCGACCTGAGGATTTTCACCCAGCGTTCTGCGGTCCCCACGGGCTTGCAGCCCGTACGGCGTAGAAGAGGAATCGCCTCCTCCGTGGCGCCGAAGATGAGCGTCCTGTCACTCTCAGCGAGCGATGCGAGTAACGCTCGTTGCAGACGAACTGCCGGGCCGGTAAGGCGATACTCCGTGTCCACGCCAAGATTGCCGATCTGGCCTACGGAATGTACCCGGCCACCGAGGCTCAACCGTTGTGAGTGCAGACCAAATGCCCCATGAATCGAACGACCTTCGGGCCGATACACCCAGATCATCCCCTCGCCATAGGGGTTGACGACGTAGTTCTCGAAGCGTCTGGGAGATTCGCCAAAACATCGGTGCCAGACTCCTTCCACTTCACCGCGGTCGCGCACCATGTCGGCAAGTGCCACGCTGGATGCGTCCGCCGTGGCCGACGACTTGGTCAAAACGGATTGGTTCATCGCGGTCGTTTCCTCAGTTTGAGATTTGTTCCCGACGCTGCCTGTTTCGTGGAACCTGTACTTAGCAAGTGGAAATCATTTGATTCCCTAATAGCCGCGGGCGTAAGCCCGAGGATCCGGTCATTTACTGAGAACTGAGCCCCGGAGGGGCGGCAGCAGACGCGGAAGATCTGACTTGCTGTCGCCCCTCCGGGGCTTTGGCGTTTTGTCAGCCTTACCCCTGGCTGACGCCAGGGGCTATATGCTGTCGCCGCTCCGCGGCTGAAATCGGGAATCAAATCATTCCGACTTACTTAGTACGACAGCGCCACGTCGATTTCCCGTAGCTGCGAAAATCATTCACTTGTTTAACGAGAGTGAACCCCGTGCCGTCATCGACTGCGAGGGGTTCACTCGGACTCGAGCACAGGCTCAATCACTTCCGGCGAGCGATGCAGGTAACCCGTCGCTTTGCGTTTTGAGACGATGTCGTTGTAAACGAACTTCACTTGATCAACGCTCAAGTCAGCCGCGGTTGCAACGTCTTCTGGATCGAAGCCATCGTTCAGGCCGAACAGGCAGCAATCGAGCTTGTCGTAAGGAACGCTGAAGAAGAACTCTTCCTGGCTCTGCGGCAGCGAGTACGTGTCGGTCGTCGGTGGCCGCATCCGGATCACTTCGGGAACGTCGAGATATTCGGCCAACTGGTAGACCTGCGTCTTGTAGAGGTGCGCGATGGGTTTGATGTCGGCTGCCCCGTCACCCTGCTTGACGAAGAATCCCTGATCGTATTCGAGCCGATTGGGTGTTCCGATGACCGCGTAGCGCAGCCGATCGGCGTGGTAATACTCCATCATCTTGCGACAGCGCTGCTTGAAGTTCGTCGCAGCGACGATTGTCTGATAGGCCTCGTACGTCAGCCGTGCCTGCTTGCGTTCACCAGAGGGCGACTGCACCACAATACTCGACAAGCTGAATCGTGCTCCCTGCAACAACGGTGGCAGCACGAGCTTGCTTTTCCAGTCCGGCTGAAACTCCGGAATGACGCTCTGGATCGCAGCATCGCGTCGTTCATAGCAACCAGCTCCATCGAGCATCGGAGTGATGTTTTCGATGGTTGATGTCACGCCCAGCGATTCTGCAAGCAGTTCGCCCAGCCCGAGGCTTTCTTCTTCTGAATCCCGCTCCGGCATCATGATTCCGAAGACACGCTGTGGACCGAACGCTTTGACGGCCAGCGCCGCGCACACGGTCGAGTCAATTCCGCCGGACAGGCCGAGCACGAGCCCTTTGCGTTTGAAGTCGACGGCGACGGTTTCTCGCATCCAGTCGCAAATGCGATCGACCTCAGCCGCGGCGTCGAGTTGCAGAAGATCACGCGAGAAAACTTGAGTTGCGATAGTCATGAGTCTTATCCCTGGCCACGCTTCGCCGGAGCGCGGGTCGTAAAAGTCAGTCAATGGCCGCGTCTGGCGGAACGCGGGTTCATGGCGATTAAGCCTGAACAAGAAGTTTTTTATCGATCTTGCCGTTTGCCGTTTTTGGCAGCGTGTCCTGGAAAATGACCTGCTGCGGAACCATGAAGTCTTCCAGAAACGAACGGCAATGAGCCTGCACGTCTCGAACGGTCAGTTCTGCGCCGGGCTGCAGTCGCACGACCGCGCGTACGGCCTGGCCAAGCACCGCGTCATCAACACCGACGACTGCGGCTTCAGCGATGTCCGAATGCTGATGCAGGACGTCTTCGACTTCGCGTGGACTGACCTTCTCTCCCCGACTCTTGATGATGTCGTCTTTGCGGCCGACCCAGTACAGAAACCCTTCGTCGTCCGATCGAAACAGGTCGCCGGTATAAAGCCACATCTCGTGCGGAATCTTTCCAGGCTTTAACCGCTGCGCGGTCAGTTCGGGAGCTTCCCAGTATCCGTTCATCACGTTCGAGCCACGCACGACCAGCTCGCCGACTTCGTTCGGGCCGAGTTCGTTGCCGTTGTCATCGAGGATCATCGTGTCGCAGTTGGGCATCGCCTTGCCAACAGAGTCCGTCCGCCGGTCAATCTCTTCTGGAGGCAGGTAGCTGACCCGCTTGCACTCGGTCAGGCCGAACATCGAGAAGATCGTCACGTCGGGCAGCAGCTTCCGCAGTTTCAAAATGTACTCGACCGGAAACGACGCCCCCGTGTTACTGAAGTAGCGAAGCTTCGACAGGTCGTACTTCGTCAAATCCAATTGCAGCAGGATGGCCACGATTGTCGGCACGATCGGAAAACCGGTGACGCCCAGCTTCACCATTCTCTCGAGAACCGCATGCGGGTAGGTGAACGACTTCTCGAGGACCAGCGTGCCGCCGAAGTTGCAGCACATGAGCCACTGGTAGAGCCCGTAGTCGAAGCTCAGCGGAAGAACATTGAGCACAATGTCGTCGGGCGTGTTACGCAGGTAAGTGGTAATCGACCTGTTTGCGGCAACCATGCTGGCATGGGTCAGCATGACTCCCTTGGGATTGCCCGTTGTGCCCGATGTGTAAACCAGCGCGGCCAGGTCGACGTCGATGCAACGCTTGACGGGCGGCTGTGTCTTTTCGCTGTTTTCAGCGACGAGATCGCTCCAGCCCGTCATTGAATGCGTACAGTCGGCGACATCTTCGGGCTCACCGACGACAACCACATTTCTCAGATGCGGCGTCTCCGCCCAGATCGCCCCGCAGCTTCGCAGACGTTTCGTCTGTGCAATGATGCAGGAAGCTCGCGAGTTGTTGAGCAGGTAGGCCAGTTTATCCGGCTTCGTCGTGGGGTTGGCCATGACGAACACGGCCCCGGCTTTGAGCACGGCCCACACGCCGACTGCCGCTTCGACGCAATTGTCGAGAAACAGGACGACACGGTCGCCACGCTGCACACCACGCGCGATCAAACCGTGTGCGATTTGATTCGCTTCGGTTTCGATCTCACGATACGTCACGTGTCGACTGCCGCTGATCAGCGCGACCTTGTCGGGAGTTCGCGCCGCCGTCTGTTCGAGAAACTCTTCAAGTTGCATGGGTGGTGTCCCGTTTCAAAAACTGAATGGTTCTTCACTGTGCCTTATTTCGCTTCTTCCAGCTTGCCCTCAATGAATGAGATCAGGCCGTTGATCGAGTCGAGGTTGTCTGGCACGAGTTCTTCGTCCGCGACCGCGACGTCGAATTTTTCCTCGATGAACATCACGAGTTCGAGCACTCCGGTTGAGTCGATCAGCCCTTCCTCAAGCAGCGAGTCATCGCCGCCCAGCGCCACGTTGGTGCGGCCAAAGAGAAAGTTGTCAGTTACGAATTCACGTACGTCGTTTTCAATGGCTGGCATGTTGATCTTTCAGAATCGTTGAGTAGGCCGAGTCATCGCGACCTACCGAGAGAGAACGAAGGTTTCGGGTCGTGATGACTCGACCCACTATTTAATTCACATGGATTAACTCACACGGAGATCGCTTCCGGCACATCGACCGGACGTCCATTCACAAACTGCTCAACGACAAGCTGAGCCGACAGAACGCCGACCAGCGCCATGTTGTCTTTCGTGCCGATCGCGGCTCCGCTTCGAGCCTTCTCAACCAGCTTGCCGACCGCGTCCGGATCGAACAGCCCGGCGTCTGCAATCGCCGACGGGTCGAGCATGGCATCGACGTATTCGAAACGGGCGGTGCCGGAGTCGGTGTCGAAGAAGCTGTTCACGTCGGGTGCCCGGTAAGGCTGCTTGGCTCGCTGCCGAATCGAATCCGGCACGAGATGTTTCGTGGCGTTCTTCAGAATGTGCTTCTCGTCGAGACCCGCCATCTTCAGTCGTGGCGGCAGTTTTGCGGCAAACTCGACCAGTCGGTGGTCGAGGAAAGGGAAACGCCCTTCGATACTATTGGCCATCGTCATGCGGTCGCCCTGCGATGACAGGATGTAGCCCGGCATCAGACCTCGCGTCTCCAGATACTGAGATTGCTCGAATGCATGCCACTTATGGAAGGCGGCTGGCAATTGAGCTTCGGCCTCACCCAGTGGATCGTGGTCGAACGTGGCTGCCAGCACGTCCGGCGTGAAGAAGGCTTTCAGTTTGCCGGTCAGTTCAAATCGCGGCAGATGCGAAAAGAACGGGTGCCCGATCGTTTCCGGCTTCACCCCGAAGAACGCACGCAGATACGCAGGTGGCTGCGACTGAATGTTTTTCATGTACGGGTACAACCGCTTGAGCAGCAACGGACGCACGCGTGACTCCGGCAGCCGTGACCAGAATCGCCTTAACTTCGCTTCTTTGAATATGTCGTAGCCTCCGAATGCCTCGTCCGCTCCTTCGCCGGTTAACACAACCTTGATGCCCGTCTCACGCACAAGTTTCGACAGCAGAAACAACGGAGCGGGAGCGGTTCTCAGTACCGGGGACTCGGTGTGACGGATGACGTTCGGGAAGACTCTCCCGATGTCGTCGTGCGAGCAGCGAATGGTGTGATGCTCCGTCCCGAGTCGCTGGACGACTTCCTGCTGAAAGACGCTCTCGTCGAACTCGGGATTCTCGAACTCGACCGAAAAGGTACTGAGCCGCTCGCGGTTGAGGTCTTTCGCCAGAGCCGCCGTGATCGACGAGTCGAGACCACCAGAGAGATACGCACCGACCGGCACATCGCTGCGCAGCCGCAGCCTCGTTGCATCCGTCAGCAGGTCGAGCAGTTGTTCTTCGAGGTCACGGGTCGAGACGTTGTCCGAGGTCTCAGAGAAGTCGACGTCCCAGTACGGTGACACTGTCACCTTGCCGTCTTCCACGGTCATCGAGTAACTCGGCGGCAGCAGATTGATCCCGGCGAAGATCGTCCGCGGCGCCTGAGGCGACCAGAACGTGCAGAGTTGATCGAGGCCCACCGGATCAATGGCACGGTTCACGCCAGGATGAGCGAAGATCGCCTTCACCTCGGAAGCGAACATAAAATTCTGTCCACTGATCGTGTAAAACAGGGGCCGCTTTCCGAGCCGATCGCGCGAAAGGAAGAGCTTCCGACGTTGAGCGTCCCAGACGGCGAAGGCCCACTGGCCGTTGAAGTGTTTGACGCAGTCCTCGCCCCACTCGGCGTACGCCTGCAGCACGACTTCGGTGTCCGACGTGGTCGCAAATTGTCGGCCACAGCCGATCAACTCCTGCCGCAACTCGATGTAGTTAAAGATTTCACCGTTGAACGTGATGACCAGCTCGGAGTCCCGGTCTCTGTCTTGGAACGTCATCGGCTGCGCACCTCCGGAGAGGTCGATGATGCTCAACCGGGTGTGCCCCAGGCCAACCGAGCCGCGCAACTCGACTCCATTGGCATCAGGTCCGCGATGGTCCAGCGTGGCGACCATGTCCCCGATCGTTTCACGCCGCACCGGTTGCCCGTCGAGTCGTTGGATGCCTGCAATTCCGCACATGCTGATGTCTTTCCCTGGTCTGAGAACGCTCGACGAACCGGAGGCCGCAAGAATTCAGATTCCCCTTCCAGCCTGACTCTAGGTCGAGTCGACCGACCGTGCGGTCGCGGTGCGGTGCGGATGATCGAGGAATCGCAGACGTGTCCACCTGCGCAACAATGTCAGGTCGCTCATGCGGGGAATCGCCCAGGCACCTGGCCGTTGAACAGCAATGAGCGAAAACGTCAGCGGAAAACTCCATCGAAGAGCGTTCCGGCACCACAATGGGGGTGATTATCCAGACAATGCTCTTCCCTGCGGACTGGTCAATGTCCTGCTCATGGACGGCGTTGATCGAATTGTCTCCGAATCGATCAACGCCACGACCTGGCAGCGTCTCGGCACCCGAAGTGAC
>JBLFXD010000424.1:0-6442 GCA_047611045.1 Planctomycetaceae bacterium
CGCAGGAGGTAGTGGCTACTCAACTTTAGAATTCTCTTGTCGCTTCGCGACACGGGTTGCGAGCAACCCGTGCCACCCGGGGTACTCGCCAGGCAACTTCAAAGTCTTCACCACGAAGTGTGCCACTGGCTCTGCCAGTGCGGACTTCCTGCCAAGCTCCGATTGAAAACAGCACTGGCAAAGCCAGTGGCACACATTGAAAAGTTGCTGAGTCGACACTTCTGCGTTGAATGATCTGTCATTTACCAAAATTAACCACCGAGAATTCTTAAGATGGCCCGTTCAACACGGACATCCAATCCTGTCACGCTGTTCCCGTTTCTGGCCGTGCTGCTGTGCACGATCGGGGCGTTGGTTCTGATGCTCGTTGTGGTTTCCGCCGGAATTCGGAAAGACGCCGTCGCGACGGCAAAGCAAAAACAGAACGCTCAGTCCGAAGACGAACTGCCAGAGCAGAGCGAACCGCCAGTGTCGATCGTCGATGCCGTTTCCGAATCTTCTGGTGAGGATGCAATGGCCGCATCGGCTGAGCTAAACGATCAGGCGGAGAAGCAAGATCGGATGCCGATCGAGCCAATTTTCGCTCAGGAGCTGCCTCCGTCGCCGATCAAAGTCGCACCACCGCAAACGCTGGCGGAGATTGTCGATCTCGAGAAAGCCGCGCGAAAACTGGAAACCGACGTCGCCGCCCGTGCCAAACGTCTGCAAAGCGTGAATGTCAAAACGTACGCTCTCCGGAAGCAGCTGCGCACGGTGAAAGCTCAGCAGGACGACCTTCAACTGGCGATTATCCGAACGGCGAATCAGCGTGCGAAGCTGGATAAATCGGCTGGTGAGCTGAGGGTCGAGAATCAGCAGGTCATCGAGTGGCTGGACGAGTCGCGCAAGCTGATCGACGAACACAAAGATCAACTCGTCAGCCCGGTTCATTCGATCGTGCCGTACGACGGGCAGACGGGGACCGTGCGTCGACCGATCATCATTGAATGCGTCGGTGATGTCGTGCGTTTCGAGGCGGAGCAGGTTGAGATTCCGATCGAAGTCCTGCAGAAATTCAGTCCCGAACAGAACCCGCTGGCTTCGGGCGTGGAAGCTTTATTTCGATACTGGATGGCCAAAGAGCAGGTCGCGGATCCGCGACGGCAGCCACGTAAACCGTATGCTTTGATTCTCGTTCGTCCGTCGGGTGCCGAAGCGTTTTCGACGGCGGTTTTCGCATTGGACCAGATGGTTGGTGACTTCGGGTACGAGCTGGTCGAAACCGACTTTCTCTACGAGGTCCCGGAAACGACAGCCGATGCAGTTCGGGAATGCCGCGCGGCCGTTGATGCCGAGATTCGTCGCGGGCCGATCCGTTCACGTCGCGTGCTGAACCCTCAAGGCCCGATCGATATCGCCCGAGTCGCTCGCGGCCCGGCGGCATCGCGCGGATTTTTCAGCAGCTCAGATTTTCGAAATCGGAAAGCCGTCGGAACGAACAGCGAAGAGGAAAGCGGTGACGGCACTCCGGGCGGAGGCTCGTTAACCGAGGGGGCTGACCGGGACGTTGGTGAGTCGGTGGCCGCCGCTGCTACTCGTCGCAAAGCGGAAGCGAAGACGGCGACCGAACGCGCACGACAACTTCTAAGTGGTCGAGGTGCTGAAGCGGCAAACCTGCTTAGCAAAGGAACTCCTTCAAACGTTGATGCAGTAAGGGCGGCGGTTCTGGCGGAAGCTGCCCGCGTCGAAGCAGAACTGCGGCTAAGCCGGGAAGCAGCCGCAGTCAGTGGCTTGTCGGAATCGTTCAAAAATGAGATCGCCGCCAGAAACGCCGCCGCCGGGCTGTCCGAGAACCCTTCCATAGGCCAGACCGGGAACGAGCGATCGCGACCGCCGGGCAATTCGACCGGAGCGGAACCAGATGACGATGCCGCATCCAACGCCGCGGTTGGCGTGGGGCAGGGCGGCGAAGATCGTCAAGGTGGTTCGTCTCAGAGTCGAGAGACGGCGAGTGGTCCTCCGCGTTGGATCAGCAGTTCCGGTGACCGGCCGGCCGTTGGCTCAGGCGAAGTGGTAGGGCAAGGTGGCAGTGAGGGAATTGCCGACGCCGGAAAAGGCGGCCAACCGGCTGGTGACTCTCAAGCTGACAGAAAAGCGTCTTCCGGACGCACCGGCAGTGGAGAATCGGACCGCGGACCTGGAGCGGGAGATTCGTCTCAGCCGACGTCGGACCCGTCTGGCGTTCCACTTGAAGGTCGGCCATCTCAAGGGCAGCCCGTGGGCCAACGAAGCGCTTCAAGCGGGCAGGAGATCAGTTCGCTGTTAAACCGTTCTGCTGGAGCGGCACCTGGAAGTGCGTCGTCGACATCGTCGTCCGGCGGTGAAAGCTCGTCAGTTGCTGCGAATGGTCCAGCAATTCCAACTCGGCCTCGGTCGAACAGAACTCCGTCGCGGAAGACGCAGCGACGTTGGGGACGCAGTCATCCGGATGCTTCGCTTGGTTTGGAGAAAGTAGTCGAGGTTCGAATTGAGTCGAACAGAATCGTGGTCGGCAACACGTTTCAGGTGACTCGCAAGCCGGAGCGTTCAGAAGCGGAAGTTGCAAAGCTGACGATTCAGACCATCGAACATCTGGCGAATCAGTGGGGATTCCCGCCGCCAAGGTTCTACTGGGTTCCTTCCGTGCGATTGGTGTTTGAGGCTGACGAGTCCCGGCTGGGAAAGATGCTGGAAGTCGGTGTGGAAGACGCGGGAGCGGCATTGGAATAGGAACTGACGAAAGCACTTTAAGGGGGCGGAGAATTGCGCGGTCGAGTTGGTCGGGGCGATCCGGATTTCGGGTCGGACTCGTTTCTGGACATCATTGCTAACTTGGTCGGAATCCTTGTGATTCTGATCGTGCTTGCCGGCCTGCGCGCGGCTCAGGTTTCCGTAGTTTCTGAAGTGGCTGCTGTGTCGACGGGGTCGTCAAGCGTTCCTGATCAGGACTTGTCGGCCTCTGAGTCGATTGCCAGATTACCAAAGCAGGAGCAGCCGTCGGTTGATGCCTCGTCTGAAGAGAAATTCGCATCGCGTATTTTGCCGAACCCTGAAGCAAGTCTGGGTGAAGACGCAATACCTTTGCAGATTGCGGAATCGCAACGCCAGGAGTTGCTCGACGTCGTGAAGGGACTGGAAGCTCGGTTGGCGACGCTGCCCGTCGACAGTGCGATTGCTGATTTGAAAGACGTTCAGTCGGAGCTGGCGGCTGTCGCTGGCCAGCTGCCCGGACTGCAGCAACGACTCGCAAAAGAGAACGCCGTTCGACGTCGATCTCTGGTCGAGGCGACGGAATTTGATGCCGAGTATCAGGCGTTGAGGAAGCAGCTTGTTGAAGTCAACCAGACTTTCGAAGAGCTGAAGACGGCCGAGCGGCCTGTGGAAGAATTCGAGTTGCGCATTAATCCCGTTGGACGACGCAGCCGCGGAGAAGAACTGCTGTTTCGGATCGAGGATGGTCGATTGGTTCATCTGCCGGCCGCCGCGTTGTTCGGCAAGGCAGAACTTCAATCCGGTCGGCTGACGCCGATGTCCGGGGCGTCGGATCTCGAATCCGGATCAGTCGGACCGATCGGCGGCGTCGCTCTGGACTACGAATCGCAAGTGATTGCGACGATGGTGCCGACGTCATCGGGTTCGTCGACGTACGCTCTTCGCAAGCTGATGCGCGGCACGCTTCGAGTGACTCGGCTGTCAGCCACGGAAGACTGGAAGAAGTCGATCGATGACGATGGAGCCGTTTCTCGATTGATGCTGGCGGCGCCGCCGAATGCGTTCGCGCGAATTTTTGTGACTCCCGACAGCTTCGAAGCCGCTCGCCGAGTTGCGGCCTTCATTCGGACGCTCGGCCACGGTGTCGCGACGATGCCGATCGAACCGGGCACCGACATCAAGCTGACCTATGGAAACGGCTCGGATGCGCTCGTGCAGTAGTCGGTGCAGTGGCCCCACGGCTTCCGTTCTTACGCGAATGGTGACGCGCGGCGTTGGCAGTTAAAGCAACGCCCTTCTGCGACGAGCCCGTTGCTTGGCGCGGCGGCGAAATTCGTCCAAGCTTCGTTTCGGCGTTCAGTCGCTGATCATTTCATTCGAGTATTTCATTCAATGTCTGCCTGAGCGATTCCGCTTGATCTTCTTATTTTGGCTCCGGTGGCAGCAGATTGATTTCGACAGAGGACGCTGGTGGAACCAGTCGTTTTGTCGTTGAGGGAGCACGGCAGTGAGTAACGTACGCTTAACAAACAAAGATGATTCGTACGTCATCGCCGTTGATTTCTGGAGCGAAGTGCTGGACTGGGCCGAGGACAACGGCTGGGCTCCGGAGCACGAAGCGATTTGCTATCGCGGTCAAATGGAGCTTTCCGTCGACCACGACGACGCAATCAACCTGTCCGACGCCCTGGAGTTCATCGCTGGCGACATCGTGCTGCACGAGTACGAGGTGCCCGACCAGTTCCTGCGACATTTGCTGGATAGTCTGCTAAAGCTGTCCGTATTTTTTCAGGTGGGCGAGTTCCGCATTCTGCCTCAGTCCAAAACCGAGTTCTGAGAAAAAGTATCGAAAGTATCCTTCGTTATTCGGAGTCAAATTAGCCATGTCACAATCAATTGATCGTCGTGATTTTCTGAAAGCATCAGCGGCAGCCGGTGTGTCTCTGGCCACGACTGGAGCTGCATCAGAAGTTCTGGCCGCTGGAGGAAAAGTGAATCAGAGCACGATTCCGGTTTGCGACACTCATCTGCATCTTTGGGATTTAGAAAAGTTGCAGCTGCCGTGGCTTTCCAGCGACGGCGTGCAGTCGATCAATCGCAGCTTTGTCATGAAGGATTATCTGAAGGCGACCACAAAGCAGAACGTCGCCAAAGCCGTCTACATGGAAGTGAACGTCGCTCCGGAGCTGCAGACGAAAGAGGCGGAATACGTCCTTGCTCTTTGCAAACGTGATGACAACCCGATGGTCGGAGCGGTCATCGGCGGCTCGCCGCAGTCAGCCGATTTCAAAGCGTACATCGAGAACCTTGCTGGCAACCCACATCTCAAAGGGGTTCGCACCGTTCTGCACGATGATGATCGGCCGAAGGGGATGTGCCTGCAGCCTCAGTTTGTTGAGAATATGAAATTGCTCGGCGAGCACGGACTGAGATACGACCTGTGCATGAGGCCGGACGATTTGACGGACGGTGCCAGGCTGGCCGAGAAGTGTCCGAAGACGCAGTTTGTGCTCGACCACTGCGGAAACCTGAGCGTTCAGAACGATGACGCCGAGCTGCGAACGAAGTGGGAAAACGGGATTAAAGCGTTGGCAGCCCTGCCGAATGTCATGTGCAAGATTTCGGGCATCATCGTGACGGCCGATCGAGAAAACTGGACGGCTGCGGACCTCGCACCGAACATGGATTTCTGCATCGACACGTTTGGCGAAGACCGAGTGATGTTTGCCGGAGACTGGCCGGTGTGCACGCTGACGGCACCGTTCGGCGGCTGGTTGGGAGCGTTGAAAGAAGTCGTTAAAGGCCGCTCCAAACGCTTCCAGCACAAACTCTTCCACGACAACGCCGTCCGCTTCTACGAATTGGGCTAACCAGAGAACGGTAGTCCGTCGTCGTGAGTTGATCGGGGTTTTCGCTGGCGGGAACGTGAATTCCTGACCGCAGTTGCGTCTGCGCTTGAAGCTGGATTCGCGGTGGGGCGTTTGCTAGTCTTCGCGGCGCGAATCTGTCTGCGGGCAACGGTTTACAGTGGGAAAACTCAGGAACGACATTTATGTCTACGGCGATCATTGGAGTTTCGGCCAGCGGCGAAACGGAAATCAGGTCGAAGTACCCGTCCATCGCGTCCATGGCTCCGGGACGGTTGCTGGGCAGCATTTACGAGTCAGTCCCCGTCCGAATCTGGGGCATCAAGCTGTCGAATCTTCTGTTTGTGCTTCCGACTGCCCCGCTCGGAGTGATGCTGTACGTGTTGAATAAACTCTCTGGTGAGCGTTACGTGCTGACCAACCGGTCGGTTCAACGATGGGCTGTGATCGGACTCCGCCAGTATCAGTCAGTCACTCTGACGGATGTAGCTGAGATTGAGTATGTCCAGGAACCCGGCCAGGAATACTACCACGCTGGCAACCTGATCCTGAAGAACGCTAAGGGCGATCCAGTTATGAAGATCAACGGCGTAAAGGATGCTGACGTCTTCCGGCAGATCATCGAGAAAGCTCGCGACGCCCGCGTCGGCACTGAAGAGTCGCTCGCCGTGATCGAAGCACGAGCGTAAGTCGTCCTCAGAGAGCATTTCGTTTCTTCAGGCAGAATAGAACCGTTGCTCTTGACGAACGATCAGCAAACGAAAAAGCGGCCAGCTCATTGAGCTGGCCGCTTTTTTGTTTGCTGGGCTTGCGACCGGGAAATTAACCCCGTAGATGGGTAACGT
>JBLFXD010000425.1:0-6433 GCA_047611045.1 Planctomycetaceae bacterium
GAATTCTGGAACCGCGCCGGCAGAACACGGTCAGACGGACGGCCTCATCAAGCCGATCACCGACATTCTCGTGGTGCTCGATACGACGGCCAGTATGGAATATGCCACCGGCTCCGTGCGTGGAGCATCCCGGCTCGATCTCGCACGGATCGTGACTTCCAGTGTGCTCGACGTGGCCCCGACCGGAATCAATCTTGGCGTGTTGACGTTACGCGATGACGTCTCTGAGTTGAGACCTCTGGAACCGCTCGCATCCGCCGATCGCACTCAGATTCGGCGTGGTGTCGAAACGTTAAAGCCGTTTGGCGACGGTGATCTGGTGCCATGTTTTCAGCGGATCATCGACCGACTCGATCCTGCGTCGTCCCCGCTGGTGGTGATGGTCACTGACGGTGCAGATTTCAACTCGGAAGCGGCGAACCTGGCGGCAGGGAAACTGCACGATGCTTTTGCAGGAAGGCTTCGATTTGTTCTGGTCGGAATCTGCAAACAGGGAGTGGTCGCTGATCAGTTGCAGGCGCTAGCCGCGTTCGCCGGCGGAGATTCGATCAGCCTGACCAGCGAAAACGACATCCCGACCGGACTGGCGTCTGTGAGGGAAGCTTGCGATGAAGTGAGACGACATCGCTTGTCGCTGCTCAAACGGCTTGAGAAGGATTATCAGAGTGCAGTGACAGAGATCGCCACGCTACGTGACGAAATCAAGCATTGCCGAAACTCAAATGGAAAACTGGCTGCCGAGCTGCAGTCTGCAAGGCAGGTGGAACAGGCACTGAGATCGCAAATTGGCGGAAAGGAAATTCAGATTGCAGCACAAAGCGGACGGATCACCGAATTGAAACAACAGTCCGAAACGCTCGGAGAAGATCTGGCGACAACGCAGGTTGCACTTGGTGAGCAAACGCAGCTGCGTATCAAGGTCCAGGAACTGGTCACGAAAAGCCAAAAGGAACTTCGTGCTCTGCAGAAGTCGAGTAAGGTCGAAAGGGAAGCACTGGAGAAACTGAGAACGAAAACCTTGATCTCCGATCAGGATACGGCGGAACTCAATGTCTTTCGTGAATCCTGGATTGCACCGTTCGCGGCTTGGAATGGGACGTTGGGCGGGCTTCTCGGCCTGTTGTTAGTAGGCGGTCCTGGCGCTTCTTTGATTACCACCCGGTTGCTCGGCGGAAAGATCGGGATGGCCATCGGTGCGGGAAAAGACGAGCTGGCGTCCGGAGTGTCGCAGGCGATCAACAGCCTGAAGGAAACCGAAGCGACGATTGAAACACGAGTGGCCGAACTGACGAATCAGCAGTTTGAGAAGACGATTCAGAAGGTCGAGGAAACGAGAGCTCTTCAGGAAGGTGCCAGTCTCCAACTGGAAGAAATCAGCAACGCGAACGCAGGACAGCTCAGCGGTGTGAGCGAGTCGGTTTCAGCTTCGGTCGGAAGTCTCAAAGAATTGTTGACCGGGACAGAGCAGAAGATTCTGGCTGGACAGACAACGGTTGTTCAGAGTGTGAAGCAGGCCGGATCTGAATGCCAGCGAGACACCAGGGAATTGAAGTCAGTCGTTGAATCTCAGCATGCAGCGCAGGTGAGCGGGCTGCGAGAGGGCACGGCATCAATCAGCTGGCAATTGCAGGAAGCTGCGAAGTTGGCGAACGATCGATTCGAAGCGACTCGGAGTACGGTCGAGGCTGGTCGTGGCGATGTTGGAAACTTGCGAGATGCGTTGCGGCAGGAAGTCAACGACTCATCCGAAGAAACGATTCGTCGCATTGCTGAGAAGTCGGACAGTCAACTCGCGCCGCTCAAACAATTGATTCAGGAAACTCGTGACGACCTGGGACGCCAGGCAGATCAAACACAGACCTTCGCGGACGAGGTTCGAGATTCAGCGAACCGAATCGGACAGCAGGTCGATCAGCTACCGATGCGACTGGAAGCTGCCGGCAGCCAGATTTCAACAGTTGTCTCACAGGAAATGAGGCAGCAGCTGACCAGTGTGCAGATCACGGTACAATCGGTCCGCGATCAGATCGACCAAGTGAAACATCAATTCGAATCCGGACTTCATGAGTCCGAACGGCGACAGATTGAAAGCTCGGGGCGCACCGAGCAGCTCAGTCACGAGCTGGCACGACTGGCGTCGCTTAGTGATCAGATCGTCGTTTCCATTCAGTCCGAAACGGCAGCGGTGACATCCGAAGTGAAAGACGTGACTCATGGACTGTCTGGAGCTTTGACGCGAGTCGACTCGCAACTTCAGTCGGTCATTCGAGAATTCGATCTGTTGCGAAACGCTCGTCCTGACAATCCCACGTTGACCGCAGATGTGAAGTGTCAACTGGAACAGCTTCAGCACGCGATCAAAACTCTGACTGCGGCGTCTCGAAGCCACCTCTCGAAACCAGCTTTCGAATTGGAATCAGTTTCTGATACGAAGACAGCGGCCAGTGGCGAGACCGATCTCGATGATAGTCCGCACCGCCAGCCCGAACCTGTGGAGCAAACGAAGACTGTTCAGGATGGGGCTTCACCGTCCGGTGCGAAGCGGCATGAAATCAGGGAACTCAGCATGCTCCCTGGACTGGGCGAGAAAAGTGCTGAGATTCTTGTCGCTGAAGGAGTGAATTCGATTCACGAACTTGCGGATCTGGCCGACCACCGAAAGGGAGTCATCGAGCAGCGCGGTGGACAATTCCGACGTCTCGATGAATGGGTGGCCGTCGCTCGGAAGGTTCGCATGCTGCACGAAAAGTATGACGTGCCCCTGAAGTCCGCTGCTGGTTATGCCCAGTCTGAGACCTGGCCCGAAAAACTCCGTCACCTAACGCCTGAAGAACTGCAGCGTCTAAGCAGTGAGTTTCGAGGCTTCGCAAACTGGTTGAGCGAGTCATCCGATTCTGAGACGGATCTGCCCGAAGAATCCGACGATGCTTAACGTGTAGACGCTGCGTTCTTTGACCGGGGTTCAGTTCAACAAGCGAGACTCGCATCGCGATCACTCGTCGTTGTTCAACCTGGTAGACGTCCGGATTCCCGAGCGCTATGAACCTTCCGTTGTGGCGTCGGACATCAGAACAGTCGCGTTTGCAGACTGATTCACTACGATCGATTTGTGAGTGAAGCTGCGACGGTCGAACCTGTAGAGTCTTAGCTTCGCACAGCATGAGAATCGGCGCGCTCCAATGGGCTGCTGCGGTTTTTCAAATGAGTCACCTGAAGAAAGAAAGTGAGCTGGCTGGTGGAAAGCATGAACCGAGTACTGCTTCTTCTCGCAGTCCTGATCGCTACTTGCAGCGGCGTGATGGCGGCTGAGCGGCCAAACATTGTCGTGATTCTTGTTGACGACATGGGGTACGGCGATCCGGGTTGTTTCAATCCGAAGTCGAAAATTCCGACACCGCACATCAACTCGCTGGCTCGGGATGGGATGCGGTTTACGGATGCTCATGCTCCAGGCCCGTTGTGTCACATCTCGCGTTATGGATTGTTGACCGGGCGATACCCGTTTCGAACCAACGTCAACCTCTGGCGTAAGCAGCCGCTGATCGAGTCGGGACAGACGACGATTGCCTCGCTGACAAAGTCGCAGGGATACCGGACGGCGATGGTCGGGAAGTGGCACGTCGGTTTCAAAGAAGACGGCTACGACAAGCCATTGCCTGGCGGCCCCGTCGATCGAGGATTCGATAGCTATTTCGGAATCCGAGCTTCGACGGATATCCCACCGTACTTTTACATTCGCGGCAATCATGCCGTGCAGCCACCGTCAAATCAGATCGAAGCAAACAACAGCGAAGGCTGGTCACCGATTCAGGGAGCGTTCTGGCGAGCGGGCGGAATCGCTCCTGACCTGACACTCGAAGATGTGCTGCCTCGATTTACAAATGAGGCCGTGCAGGTCATCGAGCAACACGCTAATGCCGGCGAGAAGGCAAGCAAACCGCTAATGCTTTACGTGGCGTACCCGGCTCCGCACACGCCGTGGCTTCCGGATGCGGAGTTCGTCGGCAAGAGCGGCGCGGGGATGTACGGTGACTTCCTGATGATGGTCGACGCTCAGATTGGTCGAGTGCTCGCGTCACTGCATAAAGCCGGCATGGATGAAAACACACTTGTAGTTTTCACATCGGATAACGGCCCAGTCTGGTTTGACGCTGACGTCGAGCGGTTCGGTCATGATTCATGCGGCGTGCTGCGAGGAATGAAAGCCGACGCTTGGGAAGCCGGGCATCGCATGCCGTTCATCGTTCGCTGGCCAGAGCGTGTCAAAGCCGGTACTGACAGTAAGCAGCTCGTTTGCTTTACGGATCTGATGGCGACGTTTGCCGACGTGTTGGGAGTTAAGTTGCCGAACGAAGCCGGACCGGACAGTTTCAGTTTTCTGTCAGCTCTCACGGGGAAGACGGCTGAGCCGGACGCCGTTCGAAGTCAGATCGCGATGCGTCCGGGCAGTGCGGCGGTGATGACCTTCCGCTCGGGAGACTGGAAACTGATTACTAGTCTCGGTTCAGGCGGTTTCTCAGAACCAAAGCGGATCAAACCGGGACCGGGTGACCCGCAGGGGCAGCTCTACAATCTCGCTGAAGACCTCGGCGAAACAACGAATCTCTACGCCAAACATCCTGATATCGTCGCTCGTCTGACTGCCGAGTTGAAGAAGGTCGTCGACGACGGTCGCAGTCGAATGACGCCCGCAAAAGATTAAGAAGGTCGCTGAAGACCGATCTTCACCTTCGTTCAAGGGGTCAGGAGAAGATGGCATCGAGCGGTCGACCGCCGTCGACCAGAGCGACTGGTCGGCCCTGGCGATCCGGGATGAAGCCGTGCGGATCGATGCCGAGTGACTGGAAGATCGTCGCGGTCAGGTCGGGGCAAGAGACCGGATGGTCGAGCGGGTAGGCCGCATGTTTGTCGGACCGACCGTACATCGTTCCTCCCTGGACGCCGGCTCCGGCAAGGATTGCCGGGAAGCAATAGCTCCAGTGATCGCGGCCGTCGTCGGAGCCTCGGTTGGTGAACTTCGGGGTGCGTCCCATTTCTCCGCAGGCAACAACCAGCGTTTCGTCGAGCAGACCTCGATCATTCAGATCCTCGAACAACGCAGACAATCCACGATCGAGTCCCGGCAACAGGCAATCTCGCAAACTGCCCGTCAGTCCGTTGTGTGAGTCCCAGCCGGACGCGGCTCCATCGCTCATGTCCCAAACGACCGTCACGAATCGTGTGCCGGCTTCAATCATCCGTCGGCCGATCATGAGCGACTGGCCGAACAGGTTTCGCCCGTAACGATCACGCAGCGCTGCGGACTCGCGACGAATATCAAGCGAGTCTCGCAGCACGCCGGATGAAAGCATGTTCCAGACGCTGCCTCGCGCGGACCCGTAACTGGACAGGCTTTGCGATTGAGCGAGTTGGTCAGTCTTTGCTTCGAATTGATTCAGCAGGCTGCGGCGTCGGTCGAGCCGATCGATGGTGACTCCGTCCGGCGGGCTCATTCCTTCAAACTGAAACGACAGTTCGTCGTCGGTGCAGTCTCGGTAGTAAGGGTTGTCGGTGCTGCAATAAGGACTTTTCTGCCCGGCCTTCTTGTGAATGCGTGTCGCCAGTGCGTTGTTCTCGGCACCCAGCCAACCGGCGTACTGGCCGAGTCGATCGTAACGACCGTCGAGTTGAATCTGCCCATGCCGGTTGGGCACGTAGGTGTAACCCGGCAGCGACCGCACCGAGTTGCCTGCGGCCTTCCGCTCATAGTACTCCACGACGGAACCCATCGATGGCCAGTCGTTTGGAGCCGCATTCACGCGTGCCGGGCCGCGTTCAGCCGGCGGCACGGGTCGGCCCGTCTGGATAATGTGAGAAGCGTTGTGATCGTTCTGCGGATGGTTGAGCGTTCTGACGACGCAGTACTTGTCCGAACTCTGAGCAAGCATCGGCAGGTGCTCGCAGATTCTCATTCCCGGAGTCCGCGAGTCGATCGGCGAGAACGGCCCTCTCACCGTCGACGGAGCGTCCGGTTTCATATCGACGGTCTCAAGCTGGCTTGGGCCTCCAAACAGATACACGAACAGAACCGACTTCGCTCGCCCACCAGCAAACGGTTCGCTCTGCGCTTCAGAAGCGGCCAGAACGGTTGGGAGCGAAACGCCAAACAGGCCCGCACCGCCCGCCTGGATCCACTCTCGACGCGTGGCGCCGCTGCAGTTCGATCGTGTATTTCCAAGAATACTCAGCATCGGTCCCGCCTGTCGTCGGTGGGTGATCAAGTGATGAACGCTGCGAAGTCTTCAGGATACGGTGGTTTGTGATTCGTCGAAAGGTTCCTTCGACAAGACTTAAGTGCCATAAAACTGGCAGTCATTGCGGTCCATCTGGGTTTGTCGTGGGTTTGCGATGGTATTGGTAGGATTCCGGGTTTCTCAGAGGAGGCCTCCGCGAA
>JBLFXD010000426.1:0-6418 GCA_047611045.1 Planctomycetaceae bacterium
TTTCAACTCCGTCCCATCCTCTTTGACAATGGCGAGCGACACGTCGAGCGGCGATCCGAAGCTTTCCGCCTGAACGTCGATCGCCCAGACATCGCCTTTAGTTCCCGACACGCGATACCGGTCGACGCCGTATCGCTGATCAAGCACGCCGGTCATCGCCGAAGGGACAGTTAACTTGACGGGTATCGTTGCCGGTTGATTCCGCGTGCGAGCTTCGACTAACTCCGAAAGATTGCTGACCGGAATCTCAAACGACACTGACTGGTCGCCACTCAGTTTGAGCTGATCCCTGAACGATGGCGTCGCGGCATCAGCCGGCACTTTTAAAGTGCGTTTCACTGATTCGAGTTTCGCGGCGCCGGTCTCCAGTCCGAATCCAAAGAATTCGACGTCCTGAGTGACTCCTCGCTGAACGACGGCCGGAAACGTTGAAAGCAGTCGCGGCCCCGGCGTGAACGACAGTCGATAAACGAATGATCGATTGCCGCGGAAGTCGACGTCGTAGATTCTTGCGAAGTACTCTTGCCCGGCCTCGGCCGCGAATGTGAACCGTTCGTCCCGCGCGGCGGTGTCGGCAGCGTCGGCCACCAACAGTCCCTTGGCGTCGCGAATTTCCACAATCGCTGTCAGTGGTGAGCCGATTCCGGCGGCGACAATTTCGCACGTCAGCGGCCCGCTTGCCGGGGCAGTGAATCGATACTCATCGACCTCGGCGATCTTCAGAATCTGACCGGAAACCGTGACGGGCAGCGACGGCAAATGTTGCGGTTCCCGGCGATCCTTTTCCTCGACGGCTTCGAGGGCGGCGGAGACGATGAACTTGCCGGAGGCGGTGACACCGTTCGCGTTGGCGGCTTGCCAGCGATAGATCCCCGGTGACAGGTCGGCGGGCAGCTTGAGTTTCGCGGGAGTTTCGCGTGGCATTGGAAACGGTCCGCGGCGAGCTTTCTTGCCGAACCAGTAGGGCGGCTCGGGAACGATCACCGGGCCAGGAGCACCAGCCAGTTCGAGTTGAATCCGCGAGTCCCGAACAAACAACTCCATATCGGGAGTCCAGTCGTAGCCACCGAGGACAACGTCGACCGTAGAACCCGCCTGCCCGCCGGAAGGGTACATGTAGCCAATCGCCGGCACCTGCTGAGCGCTTGCCCGAAACACAGTGGCCAGCAGGATCAGCGCAGCAACGACCGGAACGCGGAACATGGAATGCATAATCTCACCAACACAGTCAAAGTTTCAAAACCGAACGCTCAAACGAGCGCGTCGATAAACTTGCCGCCGTCGACCAGTGGAACGGGGCGACCGAGTGGGCCGAGGTAGTGTCGGTCCGGGTCGATCCCCATCAATGTGTGAATCGTCCGAAGCAGATCGTTAACGCTGACCGGATCGGTCGTTGGAGCGGCAGCGTGCTTATCCGTGGCTCCGATGACTTGTCCGGGCTTTACGCCGCCGCCAGCGAAGATGACGGTCTGAGCCATCGACCAGTGATCGCGACCGGCTTGCGCATTGACTCGCGGCGTGCGGCCCATTTCGCCCATCATGACGACGAGGGTTTCGTCCAGTAGACCTCGTTCTTCAAGATCCAGCACGAGCGCACTGAAGGCTCGATCGGCGTAGGGAATCAGGTCGGTCTGCAGACTCGGGAAGCAGTTGAAGTGGACGTCCCAGCCCGGAGCATCAACGCCGACAAACCGGCATCCGCCTTCGACCAGCCGCCTGGCCAGCAGGGCACACTGACCAATCTGTGTTCGCCCGTAACGGTCTCGAACGTCGTCCGGTTCGG
Organism: Planctomycetaceae bacterium; assembly: GCA_047611045.1. Taxonomy (GTDB): domain Bacteria; phylum Planctomycetota; class Planctomycetia; order Planctomycetales; family Planctomycetaceae; genus JABMPE01. Next base: position 1,784 of record JBLFXD010000426.1, read on the forward strand.
CGTGAATGTCGAACGCTCTCTTCGCTTCCGGAGACGTAATCAGACTTTGAGCCTTTTCGTAATAAGTCGACATGACGCCGGCTCGCCCTTCGGTGCGGCCTCGTTCCAGCCGATCGATTCCAGCGAGCAGTTTTCGTCGCGTCGAAACACGCTTACTGGACAGTCCGGAAATTGGTTGCAGGTCCCTTACTTCGAAGTCTGGCTGAGTGGGATCTGACTCGATCACGAACGGTGCATACTCGGCGCCGTAAAAGCCGGGACCGCCGCCCTGCATCGGGTGAGGCAAGTTGATGTACGGAGGAAGTGCCCGGCCCTGCCCGAGCTCGCGAGCGACCACCGAACCGACCGACGGAAAGTAGTCGTTGTTCGGGACCGGGTTATCGCCGTCCGCGAAATTGGGCTTCCGCCCGGTCATCACATAGTGATAACCGGTTGAGTGCCCATTAACTCGATGGCTGTGGCTGCGAAGGATCGTGTACTTGTCGGCGATCTTCGCACAGTGCGGAAGCTGATCGGTAATGAACGTGCCGGGCACATTCGTCGCGATCGGCGGGAAAGGTCCTCGAATCTCTACCGGAGCTGCCGGTTTTGGATCCCACATATCCTGATGAGGCGGTCCGCCTTCCAGAAACAGGAACACGCAGGACTTGGCTTTGACCTCTCGACCGTTTCCAGCCTTGGCCTGGAGTTCGAGTAAGGTCGGCAGGCTCAAGCCTCCGAGCAAACTCGTTGCGCCCAGACGCAACGCGTGTCGGCGGTCGAGGCCGTCACAGTTACCAACAGATGGTTTTCCGAGTTCCAGTCGCAACATGGTTCGCCTCGTTCCGCCCTTGAATCAGCCGAGCAGTTCAATGGTTGAAGATGAACTCTTTCGTGTTGAGCAATGCCCAGAGGACATCCTCGACCGCTGCCGATCTCGCCGATTCTGAATTTGCGAAAGCCTGTTGCATCAGGCTTCGCTCTTCGTCATTCGGAAAACGCGACAGCGTTGTTAAATACAGTTCGTCAATTATCCCGTCGTCGGTCAACTCAGAATTTGCGAGACGGCGAGCGGTGCCGTTTCGATGTTGAATCTTCTGCATGATCTCTGGCGAATTTAAAAGGTGCAGTGCCTGAGAAATGCTCGGCTCGCCGCTGCGTTCGCATTCGCAGACAGTCGCGCGAACCGGACGTCCGAAAATTCGAAAGAAGTAAGACGGCATGCGGTTATCCCAAATCTGGATCGCTCGATAACCGTCCGGCCAGCCGTTGAATTTCTCGGCGACGCCGGTGGTCTGCGAAATCGCATCGAGCAATGCTTCGGCGGGAATCGCCTTGTAGGCCGCGTGAGAAAAGTTCTGCTGGTCGGCGCGATTCGAATCGTTCGACGCTGAGCTGAGTTGATAAACGCGTGACTTCAGCAGCGTCCGAGTAAACGCCTGCATGTCGAACTTGACATCGACCATGTGTTGAGACAAAGCCTTCATCAGGGGTTCATTCGTCGCCGGGTTCGTTTCGCGGATGTCGTCGACCGGTTCGACAAGTCCGCGGCCCAGGTAGTGAGCCCAGATTCGGTTGGCGATGGCCTTTGCGAAGAAGTCGTTGTCCGGCTGCGTCAACCAGTCCGCGAGCGCGACGCGGCGATCGGATAGTTTGCTGACGTCAACCTCGGCCGCTCCGAGCGCGCGGGTGGCAACGGGTTCGGCCGTGCGCGGATGCGGCAGATCTTTCCCGCCGAACGCCACGATGGCCTCGGTCCCGTTCGGAAGTTTCTTCAGCTTGACTCCAGTGAAGAATCCGGCCAGTGCGGTGTAATCTTCCTGGCTCCATCGCTCGGACGGATGATGATGACACTGTGCGCACTCGATGCGGACTCCCAAAAGCAACTGGCTGACCGCTCGACTCATTTCGTCCGGCTTCTTCAGAACCTTGTAGAACGCTCCCGGTCCTTCCGCCGTTGTGCTGCCCTGAACGGTGAGCAGTTCGCGGGCCATCTGATCGAACGGAGCATTCCGCTGGAAGCTGTGCCGCAGCCAGCGTTGCATCGCGACGGTGCCCTGTGGAGTTACCTTCAGCTGATCCGCCCGCAGAATGTCGAGCCATTTCATCGTCCAGTAGTCAACGTACTCGTCGCGGTTGAGGAGCGTTTCGATCAGCCTGTCTCGTTTGTCGGGTGAAGTGTCCGCAAGGTACTTTCGAGCCTCGTCTGACGTCGGCAGTGTGCCGATCGTGTCGAGGTAAACCCGCCGCAGAAACTCCGATTCGCTTGCCAGAGAGCCCGCTTTAATTCCGAGCCGAGCGAGCTGATCCCAGACCAGCTTGTCGATGAAGTTCGTTTCCGCTGGTCGCTCAAAGGTGACGCCCGGCCGCGGCAGAGTGACTCGGCACGAAGTCACGTGACCGAGGTATCGGACAAGAATCGCCGCCTCGCCAGGGATGTCGCTGGCTTGAATGAGTCCTCGCTGGTCGACATCGGAAATGGCGGCCGCGTTGGATTCGTACTCTGCCTCGACGGTCACACAACGTCTCGTACCAGAACGATCGACGGCGGTGACGCGCAGTTGCTGAGTTCCGCCGGCCAGTAGGATCTGTTCGCGAGGCTCGACCTCGATACTGACAATCTGCCCGGTTTCGGAATTCTCAGGATCAAGCCGGGCACCTTCGCGAATCCATCTCAAGACTCGGTTGTACCGATAGCTGTCGGCGTCAATCTTGCGTCCGCCGCCGTGCGGCTTCTGCGATGTCCCCTTCAGAAGGAGCAGACTGGTCTTCGGTTGGGTGAGCGAAATGCGTCGGCCTTTTCCATTCTTCATCAAGGCTGCGTAATCGCTTTCGGCGTCGAACCCGAAGATGCTCAGTTTAAAACCGTTCTGACCTTCTGCCTTGCCGTGGCAGCCTCCCGAGTTGCAACGAGCTTTGGTCAGAATCGGAATGATCTCGTTTCGAAACGAAACCGGATCGGGATTCCGCTGCTTCACAACCTCGACCGGGATCCTCACGGTTTCATTGCCGAGTGTTATTGCGATTTCTGTTCGCCCTTCGGAAGCCGGTCGGACGAGCGCTCCGCCCCGCACGGCAGCAACAGACTTATCAGCGATCGCTAACTTCACTTCGCTTGTGACATCGCGGCGGCCGGTTTCGGTCGCGACCGAAACAATCAACTGCTGAGACGCTTCCGGACTGTCGAGGACGATCTTCGCCGGGCTGACAATCAGCTCCGCCGCGACTTCAGTTCTGGAAGCAGCCACCACAGAAATCATCAACCAACACGCCAGCAACGTTTGCAGGCGAGACGGCGACTGATTGCGAATTGAAGTTCGACGAGGATGCATGTGGCAAACCTGCGTGCGCGGGAGGAATTTCGTGGGGATCTGCGGTGGGGACTGAGCCTGTTACTTTGACCGGAATCGCCTGGCACGACAACGTTGACTCCGATATCGGCTGCCCGCCACCGCCGGAAACACTATCGTCTGCGGCATGGCAGAGCCCGCACAGAAACAATGGTTCTTTTACCTCGCACGCTGTTCCGACGGCTCGTTGTACTCGGGGATCGCCGTCGACCCGGTCAAACGGATGGAAGTTCACAACGCCGGAAAAGGAGCACGCTACACGCGGAGCCGGCTTCCGGTTGAGATGGTTTATTCAGAACCGCTGCCCGATCAGTCTTCCGCGTTAAAACGCGAGGCCGCCGTCCGGAAGTGGAGCCGCAAGAAGAAAGAAGCCCTCATTGCCGGAACTCTGACCGACGACGCCTGATCGGAAACTGTCGCGCGAAGCGGACGACGCGCAGTCGGAATCGCCCCCCGATCAGATACGCTTTCCGTCGCGCGAACAATGCGTCATCCTGAGCGGTCTGTCGTCTGACCGATCCGTTTCGCAGGCATGATTCGCCTGTTCTGATGCTGAACTTCGCCGAGCCGCAACATGATTTTTGTTCTCGATAACTACGACTCGTTTACCTACAACCTGGTCCAGAGGCTGGGCGAAATCGATTCGTCACTCGATATTCAAGTCGCACGAAACGACCAGATAACGCTCGACGAAATCGCCACCCTGTCGCCCGAGCGGATCATCATTTCGCCCGGCCCGTGCACGCCCAACGAAGCCGGACTCTCGCGCGAGGTGATCGAAGAATTCGGCCCGAAGATTCCCGTACTGGGAGTCTGCCTCGGGCATCAATGCATCGCCGAAGTCTACGGCGCGAAAGTCGTCCGACACGAACGGCTGATGCACGGCAAGGTCTCACCGATTCTGCACGACGGCCGTGGAGTCTTCGCCGGGATCGAGTCCCCCTGTCAGGCCACCAGGTATCACAGCCTGATCGCTCCGGAAAAGTCGCTGCCCGACTGTCTGGAAGTCACTGCGTGGGCCGAGTGGGAAGGCCACCCTCGCGAAATCATGGGCCTCAGGCACCGTAAGTACTGCGTGCACGGCGTCCAGTTTCACCCGGAAAGCTATCTCACGGCTGACCAGGGAATCCAGATGCTGCGAAACTTTCTGGCGTTTTGAGTTCCCAGTTTTTGTGAGCCGAACTCGCTAGCAGCGTGTCCGGATACCTGTTTCGACCTGGATTTCGTGTTGGGGATGGTGTATTCGGGACTCAGTTGACCGGGCATTCTTTTTGTTGTTGAACGGGTTCACGGATGAGTCGTAAGT
>JBLFXD010000427.1:0-6401 GCA_047611045.1 Planctomycetaceae bacterium
TGGTAAGTTCCATAACTGGCGGCTTCCGTGCCTGGGAAATTGAAAGTTCGAACGTTCAATCTCCACTGTCACCAGCCGCCTTTTTCGCGCCAACATCAATTCTCAAAATGTGCGAAACTAGAACTAAGGCTGACTCTTGTGAGCCGACGGCGCTAGCCGCGGGCGTTGAGTGTTCTTCGTTGCAAGGCCCGAGGTGAGCGCCGTCGGCTCACTGATCCGCTCACGCCAGAATGTCTTTGGCGACGTTGCCATGCACATCGGTTAGGCGGAAGTCGCGACCGGCGTAGCGGTAAGTCAGTTGTTCGTGATCCAGGCCGAGCAGGTGCAGGATTGTGGCGTGCCAGTCGTGGATGTGGCACTTGTCCTCGACGGCTTCGTAACCGTGCTCGTCGGTCGCTCCATAGCTGAAGCCGCCTTTGACGCCGCCGCCGGCCATCCAGGTTGTGTAGCCTTTGTTATTGTGATTTCGACCGTCGCCGCCCTGAGCTGCCGGCGTTCGACCGAACTCGCCGCCCCAGATCACCAGCGTGTCTTTCAACATGTCTCGTTGCTTGAGGTCTTTCAGCAGGCCGGCGATCGGCAGGTCACAGGCTTCTGCTCGAGCTTTGTGGTCGACAGACAGGTTGGCGTGCTGGTCCCAACCCTGATGCGTTACTTCGATGAAGCGAACGCCGGCTTCGGCGAATCGACGTGCCAGTAGACACTGTTTGCCGAATCCGTCTGTCGGGCCACCATCGACTCCGTACATAGCCAGCGTCGACTCTGTTTCTTCTGACGTGTCCATCAGAGCGGGCATCGTTTCCTGCATTCGGAATGCCAGTTCGTACGATTCGATGATGCCCTCGACGCCGGGCTGATTTTGATCGCGGCGGACCTTCTCGCGATTGAGTGCTTGAATCAGATTCAGCTGAGTTCTTTGCTGCTCGGTCGACAGCGATCTGTTTCGAATATCCGGCACGCTTTCGGAACCGCCGCCGCGAGACCTTTGCTGTGCGCCGCCGCGACTGGCGCGTCCGATTTTCGTGCCGCCGAAGATCGAGGGAAGAAACGCACTTCCATAATTCCGGGAAGAGCCGGACGGTGGGCTGAGCGAAACAAAACCGGGCAGGCTGTCGTTCTCCGTACCGAGTCCGTACAGCGTCCAGGTTCCCAGCGAGGGACGAACAAACTGCGCCGTTCCGGTATGAATTTGAGTCATCGCTCCCGCATGCACAGGCTGGTCGCACTGCATGGAGCGGATCAGAGTCAGGTCGTCAGCCATCCCGGCGACTTCAGGAAACAGGTCCGAGATCCAAAGGCCACTCTGGCCGCGCTTCCGGAATTCCCACGGAGACTTCAAGAGCGACCCGCCGTACCTGCCCGCTTTCCCGTGATCGCGATTCAGCTCCGGTTTGTAATCGAACGTGTCCACATGAGAAGGTCCTCCGCCCATGCAGAGGAAGATTACGCGTTTGGCTCGAGGCTCAAAATGCGGAGCCTTTGCGGCCAGCGGATCGCGAGCGGCTTGCTCCGCGGCCTGAGCACTGCTGATTCCGGCGAACGCAAGATAACCGAATCCCGCGGAAGCACTCTGCAGCATTTGTCGTCGTGAGAACATAGTGATGTCCTGAGGCATTGTTTTATCGTGTTGCTTACGCCGGAGGCGTTGTACCCATTAGCCTGGGGTCAGCGCAGCCACCCCAGGAAGGAGAAGATTGAATTGACGTACGCTGAAAGCGTTCTACAGCCGTTTCAGAATCCTCGGGGGTGTGCAACCCTTTCAGGGTAGAGGTCTGGGGGGCATGTAAACCTGGGGTGCGCCGCTTCGCGGCGACCCCAGGCTATTGGGTATAACGCCTTCGGCGTAAATCTTTGTCACACCTTCTCTTTTATGCATCTGGTACTAATCGATGTATCGAAACTCGGCAGACGCAAAGAGGCTTTGGCAGAGAGCTGCCATTGTTGCGGCTCCCCGATCGCGAACACTCGTCGACGAAGAGAACTGCCGGATGAATGCTGAAGTCGCTGACCGTTCACCGGCAGTCGGTGGGCGGCCGTAGGTCAGCAGAAACGCACTCTCGATCTGCGTTGTGGGGTTGCTGCTGGCTTTGGCCAGTCGGTTTGCGAATGCTTCGCTTTGCTGCATGACGAACGGGTTGTTCATCATGTAGAGCGACTGATTGGCGGTATTGGACGATTCTCTTTGACCGGTAATCGCGCCGGAATCGGCAAGATCAAAGACACCCAGCGACCGCGGCTCTTCGTCACGAACGATGGGCAGGTAGACGCTGCGGAACTTTGCGGATTCCATATCGAGTGGATTCGTCGGTCGTCCGCCGGGACCACGCGGGCCTCCGGCTGTCGGGCCGCCGGGGCGTCCTCCTGCCCGACGCTGGCCTTGCCCGTTCGGTCGAAACTGCCCTCGCCGTGGCTGTCCCGTCTGCTGTCGATTGCCCTGCTGAAAACTGCCGCCTTGCTGGTTTCCGCCGTTGAGTTGCGGACGCCCATTGCCAGACCTTCCTCCATCAGACCTTCCTCCATCAGACCTTCCTCCATCAGACCTTCCTCCATCAGACCTTCCTCCACTCATGCCAGGACCGGGCGTTCCCAGCTGGCCGTTCTGAACCCGAGTGAATCCTGCCTGAGCGACGACCGAGGCTCGCGGTCGATCATGATCAATCTTGCCGCTGATACTCAGCATGGCGTCGCGAATAGCTTCGGCATCAAGTCGCCTTGGATTCGCACGCCAGACCAGAGCGTTGTCAGGATCGAGCTCGTGGTGCTTTTTATTAAACGTCGACGTCATCCGGTAAACGCGAGACGTGACGACTTCGCGAATGACAGATTTGACCGACCAGCCAGACTCCATGAATCGGACCGCCAGATGATCGAGCAGTTCGGGATGACTCGGCATCTGCCCCGTCGTGCCGAAGTTTTCGGTCGACGTGACAATCCCCTTGCCGATCAGGTGCAGCCAGATTCGGTTAACCATCACACGAGCGGTCAGCGGATTTTTATCACTGCCGATCCACCGTGCGAGTTCCAGTCGGCCACTCGACTTACTTTTAATTTCAGTCGGTTCGTCAGTAATGACTGATGGAAAACCTCGAGCAACAGTCTGGGCGGGTTGATCGATTTCACCACGGACCAGAATCTTTGCGTTTGACGGTTCGTCCCGCTCCTGAACTCCCATGCTGAACGTGAGCGGTTTGCCGTTCTCGTCGACCGAAGCCAGCTGCGCCGACAGCTTTGCCATCGTATTCTGAAAGACGATCCGCTGCCGTTGTGCGTTTGCTCCGCTATTACCACCAGAGCGTCGCGATTCGGCCATTTCACGCCGCTTCGAAACAATCTCGTCTTTGATTTCCTGCAGTTCGCTGCGCGAGTAACTGGCGTCAAAGGGGTTGGGATCGTCTGTCGGAAGGATCATCAGCGTGCTCGTCTGCTTCTCCTGAGCACCGGAGTAGCTTCCGTACTCGGACGATTGAGGGTTTCCGAAGTACGTTTTCATATTCTGAAAGATGCCGGCCATTGCGTAATAGTCCGCCTGCGGAATCGCATCGAACTTGTGATCGTGGCAGCGTGCGCACGCGACCGACATTCCCAGGAAGACTCGGGTGGTTGCGTCAATCTGCTCGTCGGCGACGTCGGCGGCAAACTGAACCCGGTTCTGCTCATTCAGGTTCTTGGTGCCGATGGCGAGAAACGTTGTCGCGATCAGATTCTCGGTCCACTGCTCGTCGGTTTTGACGGGTAGCAGGTCGCCGGCAATCTGCTCCTGAACGAAGCGATCGAACGGTTTGTCATCATTGAACGAATCGACGACGTAGTCGCGGTACCGCCATGCCTGCGGAAATGTCATGTTGACTTCCCGCCCGGTCGACTCGGCATAGCGGGCCACGTCGAGCCAGTGACGGCCCCAACGTTCGCCGTATTGATCAGTTTCCAAAAGCCGATCGACGACGGAAGCAACGGCTTGTTCTGGGCTGCGTTTCCAGGCGGTTGTGAAAGAGCTGATCTGCTCGGGAGTTGGCGGGAGGCCGGTCAGGTCGAACGTCAATCGCCGGAGTACTTTCCAGGGTTCGGCATCGGCCGCTGGCTTCAGTTCTGCCTGTTCGAGTTTCGCCAGAACAAAGCGGTCAATCTCTGACCGAGGCCAGCTTGAAGCATCGACGGTTGGCGGCTTGGCTTTGACCGGTTTCTGGTAAGCCCAGAACGAATCCTTCGCCTGCTGAATGTCTTCCTTTGTAATCTTTGAATTGATCTTCGTGACTGTGTTAATTCGCGGATCGGGAGCACCCATTTCGATCCACTTTTTGAAATCGTCGATGACACTCTGCGGGAGCTTCCGCTTCGGAGGCATCACGTAATCCTGATGCGTAATCGCGTTGTACAGCCAGCTGTCTTCGACGTTGCCAGGCACGATGGCCGGTCCGGTCGCCCCCCCGATGAGCATCAGCTCTTTCGAATCCAGACGCAGTCCGCCTCGGACATTCCCTGACTTGTTGGAGTGGCAACCGTAGCACTCGCGAATCAGCACCGGGCGAATCTTAGTTTCGAAAAACGTCAGCTGTTCGGCTGTCAGCTTTGCTTGTGCCCTGACGTTTGCTGGAAGACACAACGAGACCAGGCAAAGAGTGAGCAATCTGAATGAAACTGAGTTCACAACAGCGATTCCTGATTCTGATACAGCGTGAAATCCGCTGGCGGGTGGAGATGTGTCAAATTTTGTTCTGCCATCGTTTGTTCCGCGAGCAACGCTGGAGAATCCACACTTTGGATGCCGAATTAGACCTCAATATTTCAACGTCGGAAGATCCCCGTCAGTCTGCGTAGGGCCTCTTCAAGCGAAGCGCCGGCGTGCCATTGGTTGATCGCCGAGAATGGTACGCCGGCGCGGAGCTTGACATACCCTACCCAACGTGAGCCCGTCAGTCTGCGTAGGGCATTGTCAAGCGAAGCGCGGGCGTGCCATTGATTGATCGCCGAGAATGGTACGCCGGCGCGGAGCTTGACATACCCTACCCAATAATGCCCCGTCGCTGTGTTCTTACTTCGTCCGTAGCGGTCGGTAGTCGGGGTGGTCTTTCGGAGCGTGGAGGCGTCTGGCTTTCGAGCGACCGCCTTTCCAGATGTCGTATTCGGCAGTGGCGAAATCGTTGAACCAGTCGTCAAGTTGCTTCGCAATTTCTGCTTGAACTTCTGCGTGCTCCGGTTGGCCGAACACGTTGAATCTTTCGTGAGGATCGGCGGCCATGTCGTAGAGTTCGCCCGGCCCGACGGGAGACTGACGCGCGACGTACTTCCAGTTTTCAGTGCGGACCGAACGAGTTCCCTCCATCTCGTAGTACATCGCCGTTTCCCATTTGATCGACTCGCCACGAAGCAAGGGTGCGTAACTTCGGCCGGACAGTTTTTGATTCGGCTGGTTCGGGATTCGATGCTTCAGCCCGACGTGTTCCAGGATGCTCGGCAGGAAGTCGGTATTGCTGACCATGATGTCGGTCTCGCCTGGAGCGATCTTTTTCGGATGGCTGACGATCATCGGAACCTGCATCATCAGGTCGTGAGCACCGAACGGTCGAGTGTGATCGCCCATGCCGAAGAATCCGTTCTGCCCGCCCATCCAACCCTGATCGCCGGCGAAGATCACCACCGTGTCTTCATCCAGGCCGTGCTTTTTCAGAGTCTCCATGACTGTGCCGACGCCATCGTCGACGCCGCTGACTTCGGCCGCCACTCGCCGCATGCTGACGATGTTGTTGTGGTAGGCCTTGTTGTTGTACTGCCAGGGGTGAATGTTGTCGCGCGGGAACGATTCCAGCAGCTTGTCGGCGTAGTACTCGGCGTGTCGATTCTTCGCTGGGCGAAGCAGCAGGTTGCCCAGGCAGTACGGCCCGTTATAGGCGAGGTACAGGAAGAATGGTTTCTCGCCGTCTTTGTTCTGTTCGATAAAGTTAACGGCGTGGTCGGTCCACAGGTCCGTCATGTATTTCGGAGATTTGACGACCTTGCCGTCCAGGATGACCGGGTCGGTGTAAAGGCTCGACGTTCCGCCGCGGACCATCGTCGCCCAGTACGAAAACCCGTCCTGCGGCGTCATGTTTGCGCCGAGGTGCCACTTGCCGCTCAGGCCGCAGACGTAGCCTTCCGAGTGCAGAATTTCCGGCAGCGTCTCGAACTCGTCCAGCGAATAGTACGCCTCAGGCCCCATCATGTATTTGTTGTCGAGAAACGAGTGCACGCCATGCTGCGACGGCATCAGCCCGGTCAGAAAAGTCGCACGCGTCGGCGAGCAAACCGGATTGCTGCTCATCGCCCTATTGAAAAGCATCCCACCTGCGGCGAGTCGATCGATATTCGGCGTCCGAATGTCTTTGTTTCCATAGCAGCCCAACGTCCACGCTCCGTGATTGTCGGTC
>JBLFXD010000428.1:0-6399 GCA_047611045.1 Planctomycetaceae bacterium
AGTATTGAGCACCAAAAGCCGCCCCCACGTCCAGACCGATCTTCAATTCCAATGCACCGACTCGTGAACGATTACGTCAAAAGGCAGGTCCGCGAGGACATTTACGTGCCGCCATTCCAACGAGACTACGTGTGGACGATACGCGAAGCTTCGCGTTTCATAGAGTCACTGCTATTGGGACTCCCAGTTCCCGGTGTCTTTCTGTCGAAACAGGCCGATTCAAAACGCCTGCTTGTTATCGATGGGCAACAGCGGCTTAAGACCTTGCGATTCTTTTTCGAAGGAGTTTTCATCCCCGACACAGAAGCGAACACGCAACGCGTATTTAAGTTGAGCGGAGTCCAGGAGCAATATGAGGGGCGCACATACGAGACACTGGAAGAAGACGACCGCATTACTCTTAACGACACGATCATTCATGCGACGATCGTGAAGCAGGAATCGCCGACCGGCGACGATACGAGCATCTTCCATATTTTTGAACGCCTCAATACGTCTGGTCGTAAATTGAGCGCTCAGCAAATCCGAGTTGCGATCTACCAAGGCGACGTCTTGGAAATGCTCCGAGAGCTCAATGAAGATGGTGCCTGGAGAGCCATCTACGGAAAGCGGAGTCGCACGCTGAAGGACGAGGAACTGATCTTGCGATTCATGGCAATGTACTTCGACCGGGGCAACTACTCTCGACCGATGAGCACCTTCCTGAATAACTTCTGCGTCAAGGCTGCCAAGAAGTTTCAATCCAAAGATGAAAAGTCGCTAACCCGGTCGGCTTCCGAGGAACTGTTCAAAGCGTCGATCAAACTCGTTTTCAAAAGCGTTGGCGAGAAAGCGTTTCGTCGTGGTGGAAGTCTCAATGCCGCGCTGTTTGACTCCGTAATGGTTGGTATCTCTACGAGGTTGGCGACGAGGGAGAAAAAGCCAGATAAGAAGAAGGTCAAGGCAGCGTACGATGAATTGCTGCTCGATGATGCGTTCATTGAGCGTGTCACGCGTTCGACCGCTGACAAGGAGTTTGTCAAGGAGCGAACACTGAGGGCAATCACAGCATTTGAAGCCACATGAGAAATCGTGAGCTCAACAAACAACGTGATGTGCTAGAGAGCCTGTTTCGACGAACCAGTGAGGCATCAAAGGGGGATATCGAAATTCAGTCTCACTGGGCAAAGTACCTTTGTGTCTTGATTGCCGGGTTTCTTGAAAATGCTCTGTCCCAGTTGTACAGCGAATTTTGCCATAATGCCGCAAGCGAACCCGTAGCGCGATTTGCCGAAAAAGTCCTCAACCGAATTCAGAATCCCAAAATAACTCGGTTCGTGGAGACTGCGAGTTCATTCAAGAAAAGTTGGGGAGAGGACTTGGAAACGTTCGCCGAGGACCGAGGGCGGAAAGAAGCAATCAACTCCATCATGACTCAACGACATCGGATTGCTCATGGTAAGTCGTCAGACATTACAATCGCCCGTGTTCGTGAGTATTACGAAAGAGCTCTCGAGTTGCTCGAATTCGTCGAGGATCAACTCACCGAATGACAAGTAGCGGCCCACATGTCAGATTCCGGCTTGGTGGCACCCTCTATCAGTGTTCGGTCCACTGATTGCAGCCAATGCTATGCTGGTCGAAAGGCGACGACGGCACGGCGCGAGTTTCTTAAGGTAGGGTTCGAGCATCTTACTAAATGCGGGAGTTTCAAACCTGAGACCATGTCCTTCGCGATCAGGCCCAGCACCTTGTCATCGAGTACCAACCGATTGTGACGCATCTTCGCGACAGCGTTGAAACACTTATGCCGCATGATGACTTTTCCCCACGGCAGAAAACCACTCTCATCACGGAGCTGTCCGCGGTTTTCCCACATCGTGACGGTGGCGTCCTGGAGTACGTTGTCCACGGCGTTCCAGTTGGGCATGATTAAACGAGCGTAATTCTGCAGCGCCAACTCGTGGCGTGCGAATAGCCGCATGAAATTCGCCTTCGAAACGGCCAATTGAGGCTCAGAGTTGTCCGGTTTCAGCATTCATCAAATACTTATGTTTTGACGGGACTCGGATCCTGCCGCCTGTGATTTCAAGTAGTCAATAATAATCCGTTCGTGGCTCACGAGGCGTCGCTTTGATTATTTGCATCGTCGCGACATTTCATCAGCTGGAAGCTCGCAAGATCTCTGAATCATCGGCTGTCTGTTGCATGCGCGGACACATTTTCTGATTTGCAGCCCACGCTGGCTCGCCCAATGAGAAACGTGACGGTGGCGGCTTTGACGCCCTACAGAGCGGACAAGTAGTCTGCCAGAGTTCATAGCCCTCAACGAAATGGAAATCCGATGATGTGGGAACGCTTTCGACCGTGGCTGGTGGCCATCGCGATTCTGTCAATGACGAGCGTGCTTTTGCCATGTCGGGCAGGTCTAGCCGACCAGCTCTCCCAGCCTTCAGGCAAGTCGACCGACAAGCATCCCAATATTGTGATCATCCTTGCCGATGACATGGGGTATGGTGACGTCGCCTCCCTCAACCGAGGCAGCCGGATCCCCACGCCCAACCTGGACCGCCTGGCGGGAGAGGGCCTGATTTTTACGGACGCTCATTCGGCCGGATCCTACTGTGTGCCCTCGCGCTACGGGCTGTTGACGGGGCGGTACATGTGGCGGACTCGTTTGGGGTCGGGCGGCAACCTGGCGAATCTTGCTGGGACGTTGATTGAGCCGGGTCGCAAGACGCTCGCGGACGTGCTTCGTCGGGCGGGTTATTTCACCGGACTGGTCGGAAAGTGGCACCAGGGAATCGATTGGAAGCTGCGCGATGAAAGCGCGAGGGAGACCATCCGGGTTCATCCCAACTACCAGGATTTTCGAAACATCGACTTCGCCTCACCCGCCCTGAAAGGACCTCGCGATTTCGGATTCGAGTATTCGTTTGGGACCGCTGGATCGGCGGAGATGAACCCGGCGACCTTCATCCTGAATAACCGAGCGGCGGTCATTCCAACTTTCTCGTCGCAAGCGGCCAGGAAGAAGCACGGCGAATGGTACGGCCGGGACGACAACATCGTCGCCGATGGTTACACGATGGACCGGCTCGTGCCGACTCTGTCGAACAAGGCGTGCGAGTTCGTCGAGACGGCAACACGCACACGGCCCGATCAGCCATTCTTTCTCTACTACGCGATGACGACGCCGCACAACCCGATTGTTCCCAACAAGGAGTTCGTCGGGACCAGCCGCGCCGGGACGTATGGAGATTTCGTCGTGGAACTCGACCACCATGTCGGCAGGCTTCTGCGGAAGATCGCCGAACTTGGAATTGACAAAAACACAATCGTCATCTTCACCAGCGACAACGGGCCGGTGAATCGGACGAAGGAGTATCGGGCCAGGTGGGTCAGGGGCGACACCGCCGTTTACGGACACGATTCCAACGGACCTTTCAGCGGCTGGAAGGCCGGCCTGCAGGAAGGCGGACATCGCGTCCCGTTCTTCGTCCGCTGGCCCGAAAAGGTGAAACCGGGCGATCGTTGTGCGACGACGATTCTCTTCAATGATGTCCTCCCGACAGTGGCGGAGATGTTGAAGGTCAGCCTGGACGAGAACACCGCCGAAGACGGTCAGAGTTTCTTCAGGACGCTAACGGGAGAAACAAGTCCCGCGTCGTTTCACGAGGCCATCGTCCACAACCACAGCAACGGCACCTTTGCCATCCGCAAGGGGGCATTCAAGTTGACGGTCAACGGGCCGAAAACGATCGAGCAGGTCGTGGACGATGCCTTCCCGGTGTTCTTCGAGCTGCGCGATCTTGGCAAAGACATCGAAGAAACAACCGATGTGTCAGCCGCGCATCCAGAGATGGTCAAGGAGATGCATGCCTTGCTCAAAAAGTACGTACGGGAAGGAAGAAGCAACGACAGGTGATGGCGGCGTTGTTCCAGACAAATCATGCTCCCTCGAACCGGGACAAGCTTCTTTGGCAACGTGGCATCCGCAGGCGGTTGCGGGCGTTGCTGGTTCGTCAGAAGAAACGTCCGCGTCATCTTTACCGTCACTTGTTACGTCTCGGCATATCTCGTGGGATGGCCTGGAAATCGGCCTACGGAATCCGTGGTCACTGAAAACGCAGTGCCAGCTTCGGCCTGCATAAGGCATATTCGAATACTTGGTTTGCCGAACGACTGGTGAGTCTGCGTGTTCGTTGGCAGGATTTTCACCCAACGGGCTATGAAACAACTGTTGTTGTTTTAGGATGCTCAACTTGAAGAGCCGGATGTGGGCCCACAAGTCCGGTTCTGTGAGAGGCCCGGGGAGCAATCCCCCGATTGCCTACTCGGCCAGCCGGACACACTCACTTGCGCTTCGTGCTGGTATTAAATCGGGATGTTGTTTTATCTCGTTTCGGACTAGCGCGAATGGTTCTTCACGGATGGCGGAAAGCAGGATTCAGTGAATCAGGAAACGTCTTCGAACAACACCGTTGATAGCGAGCCGCTGGCGGTGGATCAGGAAACTGTCACACCTTCCAGCAGACGGAAGATGCTACTTCGTCTCGTCGTACTGGTTGGTGCCGGGCTTGTGCTGATCATCATCGGCCTGCCGACGATTGTGGCAACAACGGGGCTGCACAACGTGATTCTTGGCAGCGCCGCACAGGGGCGCGAATTGTCGGTGACTGCGGACTCGGCGACGCTCGCGTGGTTCGCGCCGGTGAGCTTGCGAAATGCCGATGTGAAACGAGACGACAAGTCCTGGGAAGTCAGTACGGAAACGTTCTCGACGGACAAGACTCTGCTGCAGCTGTTGCTGGCTCCGTCCGACGTTGGGACGATCAATCTGGATCGCCCGACGGTTGTCCTGCAGCCGATAGATTCATCGGAGAAGGACGGTGATGACCAGCCTGCGAAAACAAAAACGCTCTACCCACCGCTCCGAGCCGTCGTGCGTGACGGGGCTGTCGAGTTGCGGACGGCTGAGAATCCTGAGCCGGTCATCGCGCTCGATGGAATTTCGTTCGTCGGTCGGACCGAAGTTGCCAACGAAACGAGCGTGCTGATCGTCGAGCCGGTGAAACTCTTCGACCGCCGCGAGCTGACGCCGGAACTCTGCGATCAGGGGCTGCAGCTGATCGCTCCGTTTCTGTCGGACGCAGCGATGGTGACCGGGCAGCTGACTGTTGAGCTGGACGAGTTTCAGATTCCGATCGGCACGGTGACTCCGGAAGAGCGAGTTCAGATGACCAGAATCTGCGGTCGGATGATGCTGCATCGAGTGGAGACTGGCCTTAAGAATCCGCTCCTGGCTGAGATCGCGTCCGTACTGGCGACGGTGTCAGGCGGCAACTTCGCGACGGTCCGCGCGTCGGAGGAAACTCACGTCGATTTTCGAGTTGAGAACGGGCGCGTGCATCATGAGGGGCTGACGCTGCTGGTTCCGGAACTGGCCAGCGGGCTGACGATTCAAACCAGCGGCTGGGTCGATCTCGACGAGAACATCGACGTGCGGATTCTGATCGATCTCTCAGACGTGATCTCGTCTCGGGTCGCGATGCTCAACAGCTTGACGCAGGCTCCACTGGAAATTCGCATGACCGGCACGCTTAAGAAACCTCGCCTCAGCCTGCCGGCGGGACGGGACTTGCTCGGCAGGTTCGCTGGGGGGCTCGGCCAGTTGACCGGCCGAGATGATTCGACTGTGCCCGGCGGGAAGCCCAACGTGGCCGGTGCGATTTCAGACCTCGTTGGAGGTCTGGTCAGAGGCAAAGACGAGAAGCCGGACGTCAACAAGACTGCCCGGGGAATTTTCGATCTGATCGGAGCGATTCGTGACAAGGTAGACGACGACAAGCAAAGCCGTCCGGGTACCGACTGAGAATCGCTGTTCGAAGACTTCGGCAGCGACGTTGTTGACGGAAAACCACCGGTGATGAAGTGATGCGACTCGCCTTGTGAAGCGTCTCTCGCAGGCAGATCATTTCTTATGAAGAAATGATATTTTGTTCATCCTCTGGCGATGGGGATTCGATATACCCGTATGTGAACATAAAAGTTGTATTGGCAGCGATCATAGTGTCGCCATGCTATTTCGAATCCTCAGTTCGAAACGGGTCACGCTATGTTTGAAACAACGATTCTGATGGACGAGCAGTTCCTGGAGATCGTCGGGCCATTGAATGCAAAAGTGGCCTCGGCTCCTTCCGGGTTACGGAAATTCCCTCGGTTTGCCGTTCAGCTTGACGTGAAGTGCCAAGGGCTGGACGACGGATGGCTGCCCGTCGGAGTCCCCTTCATGGGGGCGGCAATGAACATCTCGCGCGGCGGAATCATGTTCTTCACCGACGCCATCGGCGACGCTCCGTTTGTGCGACTCGAACTCCTGAGCGGCTACGACGTTCTGGCCGAGTGCACCATCAAAGT
>JBLFXD010000429.1:0-6395 GCA_047611045.1 Planctomycetaceae bacterium
GGGTGCGTCTTGACGCACCGCAGCCACAAGAGAATTGGTGGTGCGTCAAGACGCACCCTACTTAAATTTCCTGCATCCAAACCATGAAAATGGTCTCGTGTCACCAACCGAAGAAGCTATTCAACTCCTGACCGCTCCGACCGGGCTGATTCTGATCGCCATCGGAACAAGTCTGGGCATTACCGTCGGAGCGATCCCCGGTTTGACCGGCGCGATGGTGATTGCGCTGACGTTGCCGCTGACGTATTCGATGGACGCCGGCAACGCGATGATTCTGCTGGTCAGTATGTACGTCGGCTCGATCAGCGGCGGGCTGATTACCGCAACACTGCTCCGCATGCCAGGCACGCCGGCTTCGGTGATGACGACGCTGGATGGTTACCCAATGGCGAAGGCGGGGCAGCCTGGCCGAGCACTCACGCTGAGCATCATGGCCTCGTTTGCCGGCGGGATCGTTTCATGGCTGTTTCTGATCGCGCTGTCAGAACCAATGGCCGAGCTGTCGACGAAGTTCGGCCCGTTTGAATTCTTCTCGCTCGTGATGATGGCTCTGGTTCTGATCGCATCCGTCGGCGGGAAGTCCCTAAGCGCCTCGCTGTTTTCCGGTCTGCTCGGGATTCTGTGTGCGATGCCCGGCGTCGCCGAAGCCACCGGCGAAGTGCGAATGACGCTCGGCTTTGAAGACCTTAACGGCGGACTGAAACTGCTGCCGGTTCTGATCGGGCTGTTCGCGCTGAGTCAGGTGATCAACGACGTGCTGCGAATCAACAACTCGATGGAGCAGGTTCCGCTTTCAAAAAAAGAGAAACTCTTTCCGACACTGGCCGACTGGAAGCTCCACTGGGGCAACATGCTCCGATCATCGATCATCGGAACATGGATTGGCATTCTGCCCGGCATCGGAGCCAACATCGGCTCGGTCGCCGCTTATTCCACCGCGAGAACTTTCTCAAAGACTCCCGAGAAATTCGGACACGGCAGCGAGGAAGGGATCATCGCCTCGGAAGCGGCGAACAACGCGACGGTCGGCGGCGCTCTGATCCCGCTCGTCGCGATGGGAATTCCCGGCAGCGTGATCGATGCAATTCTGCTCGGAGCTCTCGTTCTGCACGGTTTGCAGCCGGGTCCGTTGTTGTTCAAGCAAAGTCCATCTTTGATCTACACGATCATGGGCACGTACTTCATCGCCAACTTTTTCATGTTCGGTTTTCTGGTGCTGGCCGTTCGGCAGATCGCCCGGCTGACCGACGTTCCACGAGCATTTCTGATTCCCGTCATTCTGACATTCTGCGTCGTCGGCTCTTACGCTCTGGGCAATCGGATGTTCGATGTCTGGGTGATGCTCATATTCGGGCTTGTTGGTTTCGGGATGGAGAAACTTCGAATCCCGCTCGCTCCGTTTGTGATTGGCTTCGTCCTGGGGCCGGTTGCGGAAAAGAATCTCTGTGCCGGCCTGATGGCATCGGGCGGGAGCTATCTTCCGCTGGTCACTCGCCCAATGTCGGCGGTGTTTCTTGTGATTAGTTTCGTTCTTCTGGCCGTACCGCTGATTCAACGCCGAAGCAAAGCTAACATGACGACCTGATCGCCACGCGTCCGAACAGCACAGCGCCGTTGACGTTATGGTGAGTTTATTTTTGCCACCGGCTTCAGCCGGTGGATCTGACATTGAATGATTTGATCAGCCGGCTTCAGCCGGACTTCCCATCAGAAAATTAACCGCATTGCTGAAGCTGCCTGCGAAGTCCGGCTAAAGCCGGCTGATTCACGATAAATGCAGAGGACCACCAGCTGAAGCTGGTGGCAAATCTTCGAACTGAAGACCCTTGACGACAGTTGCAAACTCTTACCGACAATTGCGAAACGGTCACGCCTGAGATCAGTCAGCCTCTTTAGAAATCACCAAACACGATGACTCGACCAAACATTCTGTGGTACTGCACCGATCAGCAACGCTTCGACACGATCAGGGCTCTCGGGAACGAGCACGTTCGCACGCCGAACATTGACGCTCTCGTCGGCGAAGGCGTTGCCTTTACTCAGACGTATTGCCAGAGCCCAATCTGCACTCCGAGCCGTGCCAGCATCATGACCGGCCTGTACCCGAGCCGCGTTCACAACACTCGAAACGGCAACGACACATTTCCAGACTCGCCGCCGCTGATCAGTAAACTCATTGCTGACTCGGGCTACGACTGCAGTCTGATCGGGAAGTTTCACCTGACGAGCGGCGGGCATCGCCCGGAACCGCGACTCGATGACGGCTTCAACGACTGGTGGCACAGCCACGCTCCGCGCGACGACTGGCCCGAAGGCACTCACGATTACGCCGACTGGGTTCGTGCCAAAGGTGCAGACCTGAATGCCCTCCGCGACAGCGAAGAACGCGTGCCGGCCGAGCTGCATCAGACGACCTGGGCGTCCGAGCGGGCGATTGAGTTTATCTCTCGCGAGCGTGATCAGCCGTGGCTGCTCAACGTCAACATTTACGATCCTCATCCGCCGTTCATCCCGCCGAAGTCGTACGCTGACCAGTTCAAAGCGGAAGACATGCCCGGACCGTACTTTCAGGAGAGCGACCTTGCCCAGCAGGCAAAGTTCGCGAACGTCGATTTCCAGGACGAAGTCAAACGGCCGGAAGATCACAACGCGAAGGACGCTCAGGCAAAGTACTACGCCATGATTGCGTTGATCGACGATCAGTTTGCGCGAGTCCTTGAATGCCTCGATCAGACCGGCCAGCGAGACAACACCGTCATTATCTTCACCAGCGATCACGGTGAAACACTCGGCGATCACGGCCTGATGTTCAAAGGCTGCCGATTCTACGAAGGACTCGTGCGTGTGCCGCTGATTTTCTCATGGCCGGGTCAGTTCCAGAAGAACTTGCAGTGCGACGGGCTGGTCGAGTTGCTCGACATGTCCGCGACGATTCTCGATCTGTGTGGCGTCGAGATTCCCGACTACTTCCAGGGAAACAGCCTGTTGCCGGTCCTGCGCGGCGAAGCAGACGGTTCAAAACTTCGCGACACCGTGCGCTGCGAGTATTTCGAAGCGCTTGATCCATTCTTCACAGGTGGCCCCGGAAGCTATGCCACGATGTATCGAGACGGGCAGTACAAGCTGACGGTCTACCACGATCAGCAGCTCGGCGAGCTGTACGATCTGAACGCTGACCCCAGGGAATTCAACGACCTCTGGGACAATCCCGAATTCGCAGACGTCCGCAACGAGTTGATCTGGAACAGCTTCAACTCGCACGTCATGCAGACAACAGACGTCGGCTCAAAACGGATCGCTCCGATGTAGTCTGTGCCGCCGGTTTCGAGCGGATCGTCTTTCGCCGAATTCCCGGCTCGCGACCGACTGGCTTTCTGGCCGAGTGTCAGCCTTGAGTTTCACGCAGTTTGAGATGGAATTGTGGACTGCCGTAGTGAATGTAAGCAGCCCAGTCGATTGAGTTGAGGTCATAAACAGTCTGGCGTGCGTCAAGGATAGCGTCTCCAAGTGAAGCTCCTTCCAGTACACGTTTGTAAAACGTTTCTGCAAACCGCTCGGCGGGCGCATCTCCGACAGGCCAGTAGGTTCCAAGATAGTTTGCAATTCATCCGCGCAAGAGTGCTTCAGCCAGTGACACGTTTATGTCGATTCTCTCCCTTAGATTGTCGCGTTGGGCTGTTGTCGATGCGGTTGCTCTATTGCGCAGCGCATCCCGTGCCGCGGTGAACTCGCCTGGTGTCAGGCGGTTAGTACCGCGAACACGGCCAGCCTCACAGGCATTGAAAAACGCGAGCGTGGGGAGTCCACCAATGCCAGAGAGGTCTGCTCCTGATAAAACTCGGCCTCCGTGGCAGATCAGACCGCTCCGCGATCGGTCGGCTGGATCGAAGAATGCATGGCCTGCATAGTGCAGGACGTCGTACTCTCCAGATTTCAATTCGCTGTGGAGGCGATTCCACGTCGCATCGCGGCCGTCGATACGTGTTAATGCGATGCTCCCTTCGGCATTCAGCAATGCTGCAACCCTGTCGCCTTCTGCCTGAGCACCTGGCAAATCAAGAGTCGGATTGACGACGAGCAGGATTCGCAGGATTCGATCCAGACGGCGGCTTTCGAGCCATTTGGCGACTGAAAGATTTTCTGCGGCGTATTTTCGTGAAAGCCCAGCAGTCTGAGCCGGAAACCAGTCACCTTCATTCAGGGCAATCGTTTCCCAGGGAACCCTCGATGCCAATGCATCATGGATTACGATGAGAGGATGATCCTGCCCCACTGATTCCAGTACTCGTTGTACGGAGTCGGGGAGCAGCAGCTGCACGAGCCGATCTCCAAATCCATCTTTTCCCTGAAGACTGGTGATGTTGAAGTCATGCTGCTGAACCTCCGCAAGGATGGAGTCAAGTTCGGTACTGCTCACTTCCTTTGTGTCTGTAACAACGGTGGCCTTATTGCCCGCTGGCGTGAGAACGGATGATTGGAGCAGGATCTGTTCATCCGCAGAATCACCAGTTTCTGCCTGTTCCGGGTCAGCAAATGTTTCGGACTGCCGGCGGACAAACAGGTAGCAAGGCTCCGGTCCTGTTTGTTCGACTCGCGTTCTGTCACGAAGTTCCGGGGCTTCGGGCAGGTCGTATGATTCGACGCTGATCTCAACATCATCCAGCAACGGAGTCACCGCAAGATGCAGAAGCTCCTGCCGAATCAATTCGAAACGTTTACAGTCTTTTTCGCAGATCGTGATCGATCTCATGCGGTGATTTGCATCGGCGTCTCGAATTCCAGAAAGGAATCCACGTACGAGCGCCGCGAGTTGGTCACGTATTCCGGCAGACGAATTGCCTCCAAGCAAGACGGTTGCGAACTCGTTGACGCCGGTCCTGACGAGCGTCCTGGACGCGTTCTCTGCCACCATTCGAACGACATCGTTGTCAAAGGAGTCAAACGATCCAAGCCCCATGAAGACCAACATTTCCGCGCGAACCTGGTGCCGTGAAGTCGGCATGATAAATACCTCGCCGGTGTTCCCAGAGAACATTCGACGCTCAGTAAATTCGGTGATCGCGTAGTCCAGTCGCTTGTCGAAAGCGAGTGCCGCTCCGGCAGGATCAACGTCATTAAACAAGCCAAGGACCACTGCCCTGGACCCAA
Organism: Planctomycetaceae bacterium; assembly: GCA_047611045.1. Classification (GTDB taxonomy): domain Bacteria; phylum Planctomycetota; class Planctomycetia; order Planctomycetales; family Planctomycetaceae; genus JABMPE01. The sequence goes on from JBLFXD010000429.1 coordinate 5,149, forward strand.
CCTGAGTGACATCTCCTTGAGCAAGGAAAACGTCGATCCTGTGCTGCCGTCGTCGACCGATCACGATCGGCTCCTGACTGATTTCTGACGTATGTTCCTGTACGCGGATTGCTGGAGCTGACGTGACTGCGGATGCCGACATTGGAGCGACCAGGTCGTTCAACAAGTTGCGAACTTCTCGGGGAATAGCCTGTCCATCGTCATCAAGTGCAGGTAACTCGAATTCTGGAGGGTTCAGATTGGCCGTGCGGCGATCTGCTGGCTGGTCCCAGGAATTACTCAGTGCTGATGTTGTTCCGCGCTGAAGCAAATCGATTGTTGCCCTGATCACCGACTGATTGTTCGGGAGGCTTCCGTGCGATTCAGCGACGTACCACGTTCTGGCTGCGTCAAGGACGGCGAAATCAAGTGGAACCGTGCCGTCGCCGTTTCTTGTTCTGATGTATCGAAATGTGTTGCCAGCGCCGGCGTCTTCCAGTCTGAGCCCTGTGACAGTGTTCGGGTCGACTCCAGCGATCATGGAGAACCTATCGTCACCGGGATGCAGCGAAGCGTGAACAGCAGTAATACCGTCCAGATCCCGTTGGCGGGGACGGACTGGATTGGCTGGCCAGTTCGTTGCCTGATAGAGATCGATCGACGAGAACTTTTCTCGAGATGGCAACAATTCGCAGAGTCCCGGTAGTGTGCGGAATACGTTTCTGGCGAGTTCTTCGACAGTGTTGACCTGGTCCAGTGCTGCGACTTTCTGTAACGTTGGGTATTCACCACGCAATGCCTGCACTGGAGCAAACGATCCGAAGTTTGGTGTTCCGAGCATCACGAGTCGCCGCACCTGGTCGTCTCGTTCAAGCTTCGCCAGTGCTGATCGAGCTACCAATCCACCCATGCTGTGGGCGACGAGGTAGACGTAACGTCCTTGTGCGTGCGAGCCGGCCGTTTCTTTATCAATCGTCTCCTTAAGTTCCGTTCCGAGCGTGTCGAGGCTCAGTCGCCAGTCAAACGGATGAAAGTCGGCGTTGAAGCCTGCAATTCTCAATCTCAATTTCAGCTGCAGGTACGCATACTGCATGACTCCCAGTGCTTCGATTCGACTGGAATCCGAATGCTCGGTTGACAGCAGTTCGAGGTTTCCTCTCGCAATATCGAAAGGGTCGATCCACACTGTGTCATCCAACCAGCTACCGCGATAACCGAGTTTTGAACCCATGATTCCGGGCAGGATCAGAACGCGAGAACCACCGCGG
>JBLFXD010000430.1:0-6394 GCA_047611045.1 Planctomycetaceae bacterium
CTCAATCATGTGCGCCCCGAGCCGGATCGCTTCACGAAACGCGGCGAGCGTGTTTTCCGGATGCGTGTCGCTCGCACCACGGTGAGCACAGATGCCACGGGGCGGCATCTGAACTCCGGTCGTCGCATCACCTTCAGCGGCACTCCCTGACTGCACGCCGATTACAACAGAGAGGAGACAGAGAAGGCAGACGAGTGATTCCTCGACTTTCCCTGCAGTCCTTCTTTGCCGAATGCCAATACCACCGCGCGTTGACTGATTCACTTCAACTCCTGTCCTATGCCTCGGGCTTCTCGCAAGACAATTCGAAACTCCAGAGGATAATCGGTCAGCAGACCGTCGATGCCTGCCGCAGCCGCTCGCCTCCATGTCTCCGTGTTGCGACGCGCCTCACCAGAACCCGCATAGTTGAACAGCACCTGTTTGCCACGCTTCCGCAGGAGCAAGACTTCTTCCGCCATAGGCGTTGCAGTCAGCAGAAAACAATCCAACAGTCCTTCCTCAAGCCGAGCATCAATGCTCTGCCGGTTGACGTTCTGACCAATGCGGAAGGCCGGATTCAGATTCTTGAGTCGGCGGCTCATTTCGTCACTCTGGTCGAACGCAAATGACTCGCTCAGCAGCTTGTACTTCTCGACAAGGGCAACCAGTTCTGCCTCGCCCTCGCGCGTGACATGTTTCACGTTCAGGGCAATGATTATTCGTCCTCGCTTCCGTCGGGCGACATGTGCAAGCGTCTCTTCCAATGTCGGAATGCGTTCCCCGGCAAAGGCGACGTCGAACCAGCTTCCTGCATCCAGCCGTTTCAGTTCCGCGAGTGTCATTTCGCGAACTGATCGAGCCGGACCATTCGTTGTCCGCTCAACATTGTCATCGTGCAGAACAATCAGATGTCCGTCTTTCGTCGTCCGGATATCCAGCTCAAACCCCATTCTCAGTTCGAGGCACGTCGCAAACGCCGGCAGCGTATTCTCTGGAGCATGATGCAGCAGCCCGCGGTGGGCGATTGGGATGGGATCAGCAGCTAGACAGTGGCCGACAAAGACTCCGCCCGTGGTCAGGAACGAAGCGAGGATTAAGCAGGTTACGTGTCTCATAGGTGGATCGTTTCGCAATGCTTAGGAACGCGTTGGAAATAACTTCCCGATTCGATTTGTGGGTGGCACAGGTTGCTTGCAACCTGTGCGGCGAAGCCGCAAGAGGTAATCGTCGTCAACCTGCAGTTACTCTTGTCGCTGCGCGACACGAGTTGCAAGCAACCCGTGCCACCCTGGGTAACCCGGGGTTGAGAAGAGGTTCGAATTCCGTCACACAAACGTCCTCTGGAGCCCCTCTTCATGAACCTGACTTCTAACGCGGACATCATTGGAAAATACGGAAATCACATATCGCACGGAAGCAGTCGCGGACGGATCGACGTACCGGCGAGTTTTTATTGCTGTCGGTCTCGCCACTGCCGGAGCTTCGCTTCGGTTGGCCCGCCCTGCCAGTCACTCCTCGCGGGACAGCCGGAGCGATATCATTTTGTCTTCAAGGCGAAGCCAATCGGATCGAAATCCGTACGTGGAGCCCGTTGGCCGGCAACCTCACGCAGAAAACATCGATCGTCCCGGATGCGACTGTCCGTGACTCATTATTCAACTGTCCTGTCCCTCACGACTTTGACTTCTCATCATCGGACTCGAACGCGCGGAGCTTCGTATCATGGATCGAGCATCTATTCTGGCATTGTGCTGCTTCCTGACCTTCACGGGTGAGGGAAACAGTCAGCAGACCAGCCCGCCTTTCACGATTGAGCGGACCGTTGCCACTCAGGGGTTTGATGGTGACTTCTGCTGGGTGCACGCAAGAGCTGGTGCAATACCTGTACCGGGTCAGTCGGAACACACGGCTGTAATGACGTTGCAGAAACTCCAACTCTCCGGCTCGGACGTTTTCTACGCCCTCAACGAGATGCGCACGTCGGACGGTGGAAAGAGCTGGACAAGGCCTGTCGAGCACAAATCTTTTGCAAGAGTTCCCTTCGAGTTCGATGGTCACAAGGAGCTCGAAGTCACGGTGTGCGATTTCTCGCCGAAGTGGCACGCGAAGACAGGAAAGCTGCTGGGGACCGGTCACACCGTCGTCTACGAGAACAATCACGTACGCCGCGTGCGGCCGAGAGGCACTGCCTATGCAGTCTACGATCCGGACAACGCAGGCTGGTCTCCATGGCGGACAATTGAAATGCCCGACGAGGCGAAGTTTCAGAACGCCGGCGCCGGCAGCGTTCAGCGAGTTGATCTTGCAAACGGCGATGTCCTGCTCCCCATTTACTTCAAAGTGATCGGGAAGACTCAGTACGCGACGACGGTCCTGCGATGTGAATTCGATGGCGAGACGCTTCGATACCGCGAACATGGCAGCGAGCTGACCGTGCCGGTGAAACGCGGGTTGTATGAACCGTCGCTGGCGGAATTCGGCGGCCGCTACTTCCTGACGATGCGTAACGACGACCACGGGTACGTCTCGGTCAGCGAAGGTCGCGATTCCCTGAACTTCTCCCCGCCGAAGAAGTGGACCTTCGACGACGGTTCTGACCTCGGCAATTACAACACTCAGCAGCACTGGGTCCGCCATCCTCGACATGGGCTATGGCTTGTCTACACGCGTAAAGGTGCCGGGAACGATCATGTCTTTCGCCATCGCGCCCCAGTCTTCATTGCGAAGGTCGATCCTGAGAAGCTGCACATCATCCGTTCGACCGAGCAGATTCTGGTGCCCGAGAAAGGGGCGAGGCTTGGCAACTTTGGTGTCACGGAAATCAGCGAAAACGAAACGTGGGTGACCGCTGCCGAATGGATGCAGGGGCCCGGTCCGAATTACCACGATCCCAGGCCGCTCGTTGCCCGCGGGGCAGACAATCGCATCTGGGTGGCGAAAGTGAATTGGACGTCGCCACCAGCGCCCGTTATCCAGCGACACGGCGACAGCTTCAACCGGTCGGCCGTTCTCGTCGACAACGCGGCTCTCGCCCACACAACTCAGTTGATCGCCGGAGATGGCAACACGGCTTCTCTCGACCAGGAGATCCGGGACGTCTTCGACCGCCTGTCCGTTGCTCTTCGGCATGTCGATTCGTCGAAGAAGGACCTTGTCAAATTGAACCTCTACGTTGCCGATGAGCAGACGGCGAAAGCGGCGATGACGTTTCTTGCAGATTGGTGCGCGGCTGATTCCCGACCTGCGGTCTGCGCGGTAGCGACGGTTCTGCCGCAGGGACGGAGGTTCGCAGTCGATGCCATATTCGTTGTGAGACAGGCTGATGCCGGTGCGAAGGTCAAACATCGATTGGTCACCAGTGGTACCGGAAAGGCATCATCAGGCAAGGCCGACGTCAGCGTTCTGCCGAAGGGCGATGTTGTCTACGTCTCGGGACAGGCGCAGCCGGGTGATGATCTGGCAATTGCGACGAATGCCACGCTTCAGGGACTTCTTCAAACGCTGGAAGGCTTAAGCCTTGGCCGAGCTGACATCGTGCAGGTGAAGTGCTTCCTGGAGCCGATGTCGAAAGTCGAAACCGTCAACCGAGAGATCAATGCGTTCTTCGATGACGAAACCGTGCCTGCGGTTTCTCACGTCGAGTGGATCCGGGGCGGCGGTTCACGTCCGATCGAGATTGAACTCGTCGCCGCGGCGCCGCTGACGCAGACAACTGAGACCGTCAGCTACTACACGCCGCCCGGCATGAAAGCATCCCCTGTCTTCAGCCGCGTGGCTCGGATTCATGGTAACCGTCGAATTTACGTGTCGGGCCTGATCGCCAGTGATTCCGAAGATGGCGTGGCACAGGTGGATTCGGTTTTTCAGCAACTGATTCGGCAGCTCAAACCCACTCGCTCGAATTTGAGACATCTTGCCAAAGCGACGTACTACGTGGCCGATGGAGATGTCAGCTCCCAGTTGAACAACATCCGGCCACACTACTACGACCCGAAACGCCCGCCCGCCGCGTCGAAGGCGACAGTTCGGGGCACAGGCTTCACGGATCGCACGATCGCGGTCGACCTGATTGCAGCCCCGGAAAGTCCGCTGATCTCAGTTCTGACTCCAATTGCGAAGAAGGCCAAATTCACTCGCCGAGTCATCTATAAAACAGTCGGCGATCGCAAACTGCATCTGCACATCTTCGAGCCCGAAGGTCACCAGCCAACTGATCGTCGCCCGGTGTTTCTGGCGATTCACGGCGGTGGATGGACCGGAGGGAACGCGCCGGGGTTCTATCCGTTCGCTGAGCACTTCACCGAACAGGGCATGGTCGGCATCAGTCTCGAGTACCGGCTCCGAAATCCCAGAGACGCAACAACGGTCTTCGACTGTGTTCGAGACGCTCGCAGTGCTGTGCGCTGGATTCGGAAGAACGCTACCGAGCTGGGGATTGATCCCGCGAAGATCGTCGCGATGGGAGGATCCGCAGGCGGGCATCTGGCCGTCTCAACTGCACTGTTCGATCGAGTGAATGAAGACAGTGATCCTGCTGACGTCTCTGCTCGACCGGACGCTCTCATTCTAATGTACCCGGTGATCGACACATCCACCGATGGCTATGGTCAGGCAAAGATCGGTGACCGCTGGCGTGAACTGTCACCCGTGCACAATGTTCGTGGCGGCCTGCCACCTGCATTGATCTTCCACGGCACAGCGGACACCGTCACTCCTTATGTTGGCGCGAAGACATTCCACGACCAGTCCATCGCCGCGGGTAACACAAGCACGCTCATCACTCACCCCGGCGGTCGGCATGGATACATCATCTTCGATCGTGACGAGTACGATCACGCACTTATGCAGATGAGAGATTTCCTCAGACTGCAACGGCTTCTACCTTTAGAGTAGAAACGAGCAGTCAAAACGCTCGGGGAACAGTTGAAGCGTGTGTCGGAGGAAGTCTACGCAGCCACCTCCTGGACTGGCAGTACGGGCTGTTCATAGCGCATTAAATCATTGTTGAGTTGGCTCAACGGTCTGGGTTGCTTTCGTCAGATCAATGGTCTTCGGAACGTCATCCATTCCGTAATACTGGTGCTGAATGTTCGCTTTGTGCACGATGACGATACGAAACCCGGACGCGTCCTTTCCGAGCGGCTTGCCCACCGGTCCGGTGGTGATCATTTCCATAGATCCTGCTCGACCGTAGGCATTGCGATGATAGTGGCCTGCGAAGACAGCTCGGACATCCGCCCGTTTCAGTTGATCAAGCAGAGGTGTTCTTCGCGCGAGCGGGATGTTGAAGTATTGATCTGGCTCATTCTCCTTCGTCAGAAACAGCGGGTGATGCTGAAACAGCAGGATATGCCTGGCCTTTGCGGCCTTCGCACTGCGGAGTTGCTGCTCAAGCCACTTCTGCTGAGCAGCCAGCACTTCTGGAGCACCCGTGGGATCTTTCAGCACGCTTGAATTCAGAACGACATTACAGACGCCTCCGACCCAGAACGAAAAATAGTCGTCCCCAAAATTCTCGCTGTAGCTGGCGATGGATTTTGGCGTCGGTCGATTTCCGATGTCGTGGTTACCACAGACACACACGAGCGGGATCTCCGGGTCGACCTTCGAAAAGTCCTGATGATACTGGGCGACCTGAGCTCGATAGCGAGCTTGCTCCGGCGAGGCCTGCGTCAGGTCGCCACAAACGATCACAAACCGCGGACGAAGCCGGTTGATATGTTTCACGGCTTGCTGTGCCAGAGCTGCTTCCTTTTCGAAACCTTTGTTTCCTGTGAACATGCCGTATTGAGTATCAGCGAGTTGGAAGAAGAAGAATGGCTGCTGCCACGTCTGTTCGCGTTGTTGGTTAAATGCCTTAAACGTACGGTTAGTTGCCTGTTTAAAGCGGCCATTCACCTCGGCAGCGACTTCGTCGGCTGCTGATGCTTTGGGCGCCCACATAGTTGTGGCGATGAGAAACAGGATGGCTGATGAATATGTTCGCATGGAGATTCCGTTTGCTGGACCATTTTCATGGTTTCTGTGCAGGAGCTGGGGCGCTGAAAGGCCTTTGTTTCCTTGGTGGCCCTCCTGCAGAACACTGAAAACCAATTCTGGAAGTGCTCTAGAGACAACGCAACGACAGAACTGCTGGAAGGCTCCACCATGTGCCTTGATCTGCCGCAGTTGCCGGGCCATCGCGCAAATCACTCGCTGACTCGTTTAGAACATGCCATTGGGATTCACTGTTTACTCAGTTTCTCTGAGAGCATTCCAAGCACCCCGGTGATCTGCCGTTCTGCAAAGATGTCGAGACGGACTTGCAGTGCCGCTGACGGAGTCGGAAGCAACTCATCAATTCTCGCTTCAAAGGCTAGCTTGTATTGGCCGTAGGAAACCAGTTCAACGACGCGAAGGTCATCATCAGATC
>JBLFXD010000431.1:0-6372 GCA_047611045.1 Planctomycetaceae bacterium
AGTCCGAAATCGCTGACAACACGATCGAAGGCGGACTCGGTGGCGAAGGCGGTTCGGCTGGGTCTGCTGGCGACAGCGGTCCCGGTGGAAACCCGGCAGTCAAAGGCGGAAACGGTGCCAATGGCGGGCAAGGTGGTGACGGGCACGGCGGCGGAGTCTTCGTGCAGAATGTGGCTGCATTAATTACCAACGTGACCATTTCCGGCAATGAAGCCTCTGCTGGCGACGGCGGGCCGGGTGGCGGCGAAGGAGATGGTTCTGGCGGTGGAGCTTCCGGGCGGGAAGGCACGTCAGCCAATGCTGGTATCACCGAAGGCGGCGGTCTGTGGAACGATGACGCGGCGGTGGTGACTTTGCGGAGTTCAACCGTTTCGAACAACAACGCGATGGGCGGAGTCGGAAGCGGCGTCTATAGCGACGGCTCAGAAGATTTCGTCATGGACAACTCGATCGTGGCCGGCAACGAATTCAACGCCGACTTCGACGGCCGGCTGCACCATACCAGCTCGAACAACGTGATCGGAAACGCGACGCTCGTCGAAGGCATGAGTGACGGTCAGAACGGAAATCAGTTTGGCAGCCTTGCCGACGTTCTGCTGGCTGGACTGGGAACTTTGCAGGACAACGGTGGCCCGACGCGCACTCACGCATTGCTCGAAGGAAGCCCTGCCATCGATGCCGGGCTTCGCGACGTCATCCCGATTACTGATCAACGCGGAGTGCGACGTCCGCTGCAAAGTCCCGTCGATATCGGGGCGTTCGAAGATCAGCAGGAAGCCGGCATCCAGTTGCCCGAGGGCGGCGGACAGTACACCCTTGTCGCCGACGCAGCCGACATCGTGTTGAAGAATCAGCTCAATGCAGAAATCTTCCGCTACGAGTTTGCCGCGTTGCTCGATCTGACGATCCTGGCCTCGGCAGACGCGGACGAACTGACGATCGATTTCAGTCAAGGCCCCGTGTTGCCTGCTGACGGTGTTGCGTTTACTGGTGTCGTCGGGGTTGGTGACTCGCTGAACCTCGTCGGTACTTCGGCAGGCTCCATCACGACATTCCTGACCAGTCCGGGGACAGGGGCTGTGTCCATTGATGGGCGTTCGGCGAGTTTTGAAAACGTGCTCGACGTGACCGACGGTCTGATCGCTCAACAACGAACGATGCAGTTCGGCGTGGAAGATGACCAGGCGATGATCGCCAACGCGCTGGAAGCTGGCTACTTGACGGTAACGTCAGGAGCGGACGGAGTTGCAGCGGTTACATCCAACGTGCCGACGGCGGCTCTGGCGGTCAACGGCGGAGAAGGCAACGATGTGATCAGGATTGGCGATGTCAGCAGCGTGATTGCGTCGCGGATGATCGTCGACGGGCAGGCTGGCAATGACGATCTTTCAGCAGTATCGGCCCGACAAGCCGTCTCGATGACCGGTGGCGACGGCGGCGACACGATTTGGGGCGGACAAGGAAACGATACGCTCGACGGTGCCGGCGGCGACGACTGGATTTTCGCACGAGCCGGGAATGACCTCGTCACCGGTGGCGACGGCGTTGACCGGATGAGCGGTAATAACGGAAACGACACACTGTCCGGCGGCGCCGATCGGGATTCGCTGTACGGCGGCTCGGGACGCGATAGTTTGAGCGGCGACGATGGCGACGATGTCGTGCTCGGCCAGGGCGGAAGTCGCGACACCGTCAGCGGCGGAACGGGCGACGATGTCGTCGACGGCGGGGCGGGCATTGATACGCTTCAGGAAACGGGCGATGTTGATTTTCGCATCACGAAGAGTCGTCTGATTGGTCTCGGAAACGACAAACTTCGTTTCGTCGAGCGCGCGGTGCTGACCGGTGGCGACAGCGATAACTTCTTCGACGGTAGCGAGTTTGTCGGTCGGTACGCGATCTTCGACGGCGGTGGCGGGAACGACAGCCTGGTGGGCAGCTCGGGCAACGATCTTCTGTACGGCAACGGCGGCGATGACACGCTTGTCGGTGGCGACGGCGATGACTCTCTTTACGGAGTGGACGGGCAGGATTCGCTGACCGGCGGTGGAGGCAACGATCTTGTTCGCGGCGGAGACGGCGATGACACGCTGACTGGCGATGCGGGTCTCGATCAGCTTCTGGGCGAGGCCGGAAACGATTTGCTGGACGCCGGGATCGATGCCGATGTCGCAGAAGGCGGCGACGGGAATGACACCATCTTCGGTGGCGAAGGCAACGACACGTTGAGCGGCGGAACCGGCGACGATCAAGTGATGGCCGGCGCTGGCGATGACGAAGCGTCGGGCGACGCGGGAAACGATTCGCTCGACGGAGGCGGCGGGAACGACTCACTGTTCGGGAACGACGGTCATGACCGAATTTTTGGAGGTGACGACTCGGACGAACTGGACGGCGGCAACGGCGATGACGATCTCCACGGCCAGGCCGGCAACGACACCGCGCGAGGTGGTTCGGGCAATGACTGGCTGTTCGGAGACGAAGGGGCGGACAGCCTCGACGGAGAAGCCGGCAATGATGGCATCGCCGGCGACGACGGAGACGATAACGTGCTCGGCGGTGATGGCGATGACACCTTGCTGGGCGGCACGGGGGCGGACCGTCTCTCTGCAACTTCCGGCGCGAATATCCTGATCGGCGGCGACGGGAATGACACTCTCAGCGGTGCGGGCTCGGGCTCGGAAACTCTTTCCAGCGGCGTGGGCGCAGACGTTCTGGAAAACGTCGACGCGACCGACGTTGAAGACGAGTCTGTCGAGTTCACGGCGACGTTCTCCGCAACAAGTGGTCGACTGACGGTGCTGACGAAGGCCGATGCGACGGTCATCGTGCGCGATCGATTCAGCATGGTCGAAGTCAGTGTTGACGGTGTCGTCGTGCCAGGACTGTCGACCATTCCAGTGTCCGCCGTGCAGTCAATTCTTGTCCGAGGGACGCAGGGTGATGACATCGTCGAACTCGACTTTGTCTCCACCGAGATGTTCACCGGAATGCGCGAAGACGGCGTGCTGATTCTTGGACGCGGTGGGAACGATTCGATCATCGGCAGCGAATTCCGAGACTCGATCCTGGGCGGCGACGGCAACGACACGATTCGCGCCGGTAAGCATGACGACACCGTCCACGGCGAAGCAGGTGATGATTCAGTTTACGGAGAGAACGGAGAGGATCTGCTGACCGGCGATGACGGGAACGACTGGCTCGATGGCGGCAACGATGCAGACTTCCTCAACGGTGGAGCGGGGAACGACACACTGCGAGGTCGTTCTGGCCGCGATTCACTATTCGGCGGAGGCGGCAACGACGCTCTGGCTGGTCACGGTGGGGACGATCTTCTGACCGGGCAAAGTGGCAACGACACGATGCTCGGCGGCGACGGTGACGACACGATGTACGGCGGCAGTGGCGACGACACGATGCTCGGCGAATTCGGCAGCGACCTGGTCAACGGACAGGGCGGCGTTGACCGGATCGCCGGCAGTCACGGAGACGGCGAAGCTCAAAGCGGGGACAATCTGATCGGCCCGGCCAGCGAAATCGACGAGAACTTCAGCTTCACTGCCGATTGGGTCGAGGACATTTGACGTCACGTCGCCGGTTGAATGGACGGAACTCGAATTCGTCCAAAAAGAAAAACCCGCCGCACCAATATGGTGTGGCGGGTTTTCATTTTTGATGATCAGTTTGAGGCGGCGATCAGTTGTTGAAGTTTTCCCGTTCGCTGCCGTCGCGGGTGCACATGGCTTTCATAATTCGGAAGTCGGTTGACTTTGAAACGGACTTCACCGAGCCATCGCAGAGTGCGAAGTTGACGCTGTCTTTGTGCCACGAACCCCAACCGAAGAAGTGACCCTGTGGCATCGCATTCAAGTAGGTGTCCATTGTCTGCGGGCTGTTAGATGGATTGGCACCGTCCCATCCCCAATCAGGTTGATCGTTGTGGTCGTCATCGGCGAGTCGGGCAAGGCCACTGTTGCCGTCGCCCCAGTAGCCGAACATGCCTTCGCCGTAACAGATTGTGTTCGTTTCTCCATCGCGGATGTCTCGGAAGCTGACTGAGCTGTCGCGATACAGAACGCCGTTAGTTGTGGGAGTTCCAGCAGGAGCATTCAGCGGTGCGCTGGTTCCCGTGTTCCCGCGATAGGAAATGTATCCGTACCCACCAATATTAGGTGCCTGCTGACCGTTGCCAGTGAAGAATGGGCGGGCGTTGGGGTAACTGCGACTTGGACAGAGGTACGTTGGGACTACCTGCTGAATGGCCTGCTGATTATTGACGTGGCTCATCGGTGCGGGATTCTTCGGCTCTGTGAAGTTCACGTTAACCGTTAACGATCCGACCTGCGTCAGAATAAGCGAGGCCCACCCCCAGTCACCGCTGTAGGTCCAGTCGGTAATAACTTGTTGAGGAACGGCCCCGGCGGAAGCTGCGCTCGGGACGCCTAACGGAATTGTTGCTGGCTCTGGCAGGGTGAGGTCCATCACGAGTGCAACCGGATCGCTGATGATGCCAGTCGGGAAAACTCGGTGAGTCTCGGCGTAGTTGTGAGTCGCCAGGATGATCTGCTTCATGTTGTTGTTGCATTCAGATCGTCTCGCGGATTCGCGAGCGTTCTGAACGGCGGGCAGCAGCAATGCCGCCAATGCCGCAATAATTGCGATCACGACGAGGAGCTCGATGAGCGTAAACCCCGCCCTCGATTCCTGGGTATTGCTGCGTTTGCTTGTTCGATTCATCTGGCCTGCACTCCCAAATTGAATGATCAATCCATGTATGACTGCTTTCGAGACGAAACACGTGATTCCGACCCGAGTGGCGATTCTGTCAAACTTGTCCAGAACAAAGGGAATGGACAATCCGGTCAGACTACCACCTCACTTCAGCCGTTGCAATTCGTGTCCTGCGTTGTTCCGAATCTTCTTGCCAGGGCAACCAAATCGGTGAATATCGTCGTGTCCGACGAGCCTGGCGCCGAATTCGGTCACTGAACCAGTAGGTTCAAGATGCCTGTGTTTGCTTCCGGGAACGTTAAGTCACTCAGTTCGTCAACGGATTTCCACTGAAATTCGTTGGTCAATGGCGGGATCGTTTCACGTGTCTCGTCAGAAACGCCATCAACCCGACAAAGCCAGAAGTGCAGCTCGACGGCGGCGTGAGCATAGTCGTGTTCGGTCCTCTCCAGTAAACGGACTGGAATCACGACAAGGCCGGTCTCTTCGAGGCATTCCCTGGCGGCGCAGTCCTCAGGAACTTCTCCGGGTTGGCATTTGCCGCCGGGGAATTCCGAAAATCCCGCCAGAGCCTGCCCCGCCTGCCGCGTTCCCACAACGTAGTGGCCATCGAATTCGACGATCGCAATGCCGATCTGCTTCGCGGTTCGGTCAGTCATTGGGAGTTTCCTTGACGATATTGATCCGTCGAATCGCGGCTGCGAAACCGCTTATTTTCAATTCGGCCACGTCTTCTGATTTCAATCATTCGAGACTGATCCAAAATCGTTTTGCGTCTCTTGTGCTGTTTTGCGGCCAGGTCTCCGATGAAATTCTGGTCAGCCACAAGAAAGGCACAGAAGTCGCAAAAACAGCAATTACTGATCTCACCTGGCTCGAAGTGCGAAACGCTGGCAGTTGCAAATTATTTGCAGAAATATCGTGATGCGGCGTCAGATCGGTCAACGGCGACACCGGATTTGCCGTACAACGGCCCACGGACTAAAGTCGTCCGCTGCTCCTGGTTTATATTTGATTCCGTTTTTTACCTGACACAGTCTGAATTTCGCACGGATGTCACTTTCAATTCGCAATCTTAAGAAGAGTTATGTTGAGCCCGGTGGACGTCGCCTGCCAATTCTCAATGTAGACTCGTTCGACATCGCCGACGCGGAGCAGGTCGTTTTGATCGGTTCCAGCGGCGGCGGCAAGACCACCCTCCTGAACGTCATCGCTGGCGTGACGACTGCCGACTCCGGCCAAGTCGTCATCGACGGGACCGATGTCACGAAGCTGCCCGAGGCCGGCCGTGATCGATTTCGAGCGTTGAGGATCGGGTACGTCTTCCAGACGTTCAACCTCCTCCCGGCTTTTACGGCGTTGGAGAATGTGTTACTCGGCATGAGCTTCGGAGGCCGCAAGGCCGACCGCCCCCACGCTCGGGAACTTTTGAAACGTGTCGGGCTCGAACATCGACTCAATCATCGTCCGGCAAAACTTTCTGTCGGAGAGCAGCAGCGAGTCGCCGTCGCGCGAGCACTCGCCAACCGACCGTCGCTTCTGCTCGCGGACGAGCCGACCGCGAACGTCGACACTTCGAATCAGGACAATATTTTGAAGTTGATCCGCGAAGCGTGTACTGAAAACGGTGTCTCACTACTG
>JBLFXD010000432.1:0-6371 GCA_047611045.1 Planctomycetaceae bacterium
AGTGGAGGATAACGGACTTGAACCGATGACCTTCTGGCTGCCAGCCAGACGCTCTCCCAACTGAGCTAATCCCCCGAATTTGAGGCATCCGTGAGGACGAGAGTCCCGGATGCGGTTTTGTCATCGGCAGAATGAGGGGCGATTCTCAAGATTAAATCGCCATCTTCCTGAGCTCGGCTGATAACACCTTGCGACCGACGACGCACGGAACTTAGTTTCGGTTGACTGGAGTGTCAAGGAGCCTGACACAGGGCTCCATTTCGCAGTTGGCGAGCGAGTTCTGGCATCCAGATTGGTGGGGAATCGAATTCGAATGGCGTCAAATTTCCTGGAGAGAAGTTGAGACCCCCAGCAGATCGAGGCCTCATCGGCAATGATATGCGATTGCTGATTCCGTCCATTCTGACTTCTACAATCGACTGGTCGGAGACTCGGGGCCGCAAAGCTGCCATAATCCTCTCTCGAAAAACGTGACCTTGAAACTCCACTTCCGATGCCCCACCCCTGGGCTGCCGGAGACTGAAATTCCCGCATTCACGTCTCACATCCTTGAATTCATAAGTCAACTGTCGAATGCAGTTTGAATTTCCAGAACTGCTGATTCTCTCGATTCCGATCTGGTTTCTTTATCGTCGCTTCGGGCGGGCGAAAGGGGTCACCGGGTGGTTGAGGATTGCGCTGCTGGTCGTCCTGGTCTTCGCCCTGTCGGGTCCTCGGATCAACGTTGGCGGACGGGGTGTTGACGTCGTCGTTGTGGCGGATCGTTCGTTGTCGCAGTCGGCTCAGGCGAGAGACAATATTCGCGAGATCATCCTCAATCTGCAGGACCATGTGACGACGGCATCGACAAGTGGCGATCGCCTATCGCTCGTCACGTTCGGAACGGATTCTCGAGTCGAATACGAACTCGCCAACCGGATCAGCCATACAGAATTCACCAAGGACATTAACCCGAACGGCAGCGATCTGAACGCCGCGATTTTGACAGCTTTGGACCGGGTTGACGTTGACCGACCCGCTCGCATTCTCATTCTTTCAGACGGCGAAGCGAACGGCGCAAACCCGGAATCGGCAGCGCGGCGCGCAGTTGAGCAAGGCGTTCCGATCGACGCTCGCGAGTTCGAACGGCTGCAGGTCGGCGATGTTGCGATTGAATCGGTGCTTCTGCCGGAGACGGTGGCTCCTCGCGAGCCGTTTCAGTATTCGGTGTGGATTCACGCGGGGCGAGAAACAGCAGGCGTCGTGAGTGTTTCGCGGGATGGGCGAGAGATTGCCCTGCGAGAAGCCGACTTTAACAACGGCATGAACCGGCTGCTGTTTCGAGACCTGCTCGAAGACGGCGGGCTGCACAGCTACTCGGTCGAATTGAAACTCGACGACGACCCGCTGCCTGAAAACAACACGGGAGCCGGCATTGTCCGGGTCGATGCCGGACCGCGCGTGCTCGTTCTGAATTCAGATGGCCAGACCGGGAACCTCGAACGTGCACTCGCCGCAGCGAGAATTCCTGTCGACACGGCAAAGGCAACCGACCACTCGCTCACCCAGGATTCGCTGGATCGGTATCGAGCCGTCGTGCTGGAGAATGTTCCGGCGGATGATCTTGGGCGATTGAAAATGGAGCGGCTGACTCAGTTCGTCGAGGACCTCGGCGGCGGGCTGTTGATGACCGGCGGGAAACGCAGCTTCGGAACAGGTGGTTACTTCAAGAGTCCGCTGGAAGAAATCCTGCCGGTGTCGATGGAGCTCCGCGAAGAGCATCGCAAACTTCGAGTCGCCATCGCCGTGGCACTCGACCGCTCTGGCAGCATGACTGCTCCGGTCAAAGGTGGCAAAACCAAAATGGACCTGGCCAACTTGGGCACTGCCGAGTGCGTTCGTATGTTGTCGGGACAGGACATGGTGTCGATCATCGCGGTCGACAGCTCGCCGCACGTGATCGTGCCGCTGTCGCCGGTCGACGACGCAGAAGCGATCGCCCACAAGGTGCTCGGAATTCAGAGCATGGGCGGCGGCATCTTTGTTTACGAAGCGCTGGTCGAGGCCGGGTCGCAGCTCATGAAGGCCGAGGGCTATTCGACTCGGCATATCATTCTGTTTTCAGACGCTCAGGACAGCGAACAACCCGGCGCGTACAAGGCCCTGCTTAAGAAGTACGAGGCCGCCGGCATCACCGTCAGCGTGATCGGGCTCGGGACAAAGTCGGACAGCGACGCAAAGCTGCTGGAAGACGTCGCAAAGCTCGGCGGCGGAAATATCATGTTTACGTCCGATGCCGAAGAGCTGCCGCGGCTGTTCGCTCAGGACACGATGAGCATTGCCCGGAACACGTTCGTTGAGCCGGATCCGGACTCACAACCAGACGGGATTCCTGGCACGCGAGTTCCTGATGCATTACTGATGGGCAACCTCGGCACCGGTCCCTTCCCAACCGCGGGCGGATACAACCTGAGTTACCTTCGCCCGGAAGCCACCGCGGCGGTGCTTTCTGGAGACGAGTATCAGGCACCGTGGTCGTCATTCTGGTATCGCGGTCTTGGTCGAGTTTCTGCGTTGACACTGGAGGTCGACGGCAACTTCTCCGGGCGGTTCGGAACCTGGGAACAGTACGAAGATTTTCTCGTCACGCACGTTCGGTGGCTGTTGGGCGGCGGAAATTCGAACGAAGTCTTCGTCAAGGTTGAGCAATCCGGGCAGGACGCGATCGTCAGGCTGGAACTAGACCCCGAACGCCCCGATCAGAAGTCCACGCAGAGTCCCGAACTGATCATCGTGCCGCCCGGTCAGGAACGTGAAGACGTGCTGCGGCCGGACTTCGTCTGGACCGGGGCTCACGAATTGGAATCCCGATTTCGTCTCGACCAGACCGGCACGTATCGAACGCTCGTGAGAACGGGCGAGCGGACATTCACGCGAGGGCCGACGGTAACGTTGCCGTACTCGCCGGAGTTCGCACCTCGCATCGGGCAACCGTCCGGTCGAGAAACTCTGGCCCGAATCACCGAGCTAAGTGGCGGCGAACTTCGAACGGACGTGATGGATGTCTTCAAGAATCCTCCCCGGTCAGCACGAACGGTGTCGCTACTCGCTCCGTTGATGATTGCCGGGATCATCCTCTTGCTGTTGGAGATTGCCGGACGACGACTGGCTTTGTGGGAACGACTTCGCGAAGCCGCACAAACTCCGATTGCGGCTTCGACTGCTCAAGCTGAACCGGCAAAAACTGGCCCTACCGGCTGGCTGGCGAAATTCCGTTCGGCCAGAGAGCGACGCCAGGCCGCACGGACGTCCCGCAAATACAATACCGAGAAGCGGCAAAGCACGGCGGCACTCCCAAAAGAATCAACTCAACACTCGCCGCCAAAGTCGGATGAAGAATCACCAACTAGCGACAAGACTACTGCGTCGGTCTTCGAACAGGCGCGAAAGCAGGCTCGAAGACGCTTCAAGAATTAAACACAACAAATAACGAGACACGGAAATACAGAAACTATGAGCGACACAACAGGAAAGCTGCTGGCCGGAAAAACGGCAATCGTCACCGGATCAGGAAGAGGGCTCGGGCGAGCATTTGCGGAAACTCTGGCCAGGCTCGGCTGCAACGTCGGCATTCATGGAATGCGTGAGAACGGGCCCGCAGAGTACGGCGAGGGAACGACGCTCACAGATACGGCTCGCGAGATTGGTGAAAACTACGGAGTGCAGACGGTCCGCGTTCTCGGCGACCTGACTGACAACGAGCAGGTTGGGCGGATCGTTCAGGAAGTCACCGACGCCTTGGGAGCAATCGACATTCTGGTTCACAACGCCGGAGGCGACATCGCCGCGAAGGGTGGTAAACCAAACCCCAACGACGCGGTCACAATTAAAGAAGAAGACGTCCGCTCGGTGATGGATCGAAACCTGCTGAGTACCGTTTTCATCAACCAGCACATTTCGCGCAGCATGATGGAGCGGAAGACGGGCCGGATCATCAACATCAGCTCAATCGCCGCCTTCCGAGGAAGTGCCAACTCGGCAATTTATTCGACATCCAAAGCGGCCGTTGTCGAGTACACGCGGTGCCTGGCTCTGCAGCTTCGACCGTACGACATCACCGTCAACAGCCTCGCTCCTGGAGATACTCGGACGGGTCGTTTCCTGGGCACTCGCGAAGTCGATCAGGACCGCCTGGCGGAGTCCGGAACGCTCGAACGAATCGCTCTGGTCGACGAAGTCGCGCGCGTTGTCGAGTTCTTCGCCGGCCCAATGGGACAGTTTGTGACCGGGCAGGCTCTGCGAGTCGACGGCGGCGAGCAATGCTGGCCGTCGTGACGCTGTTTCTGCGGGTTCAATATTGTTGAGTAAGAGGGACGAAACCATGCGTAGCTACATCGCCGGTGTCCTTACGGCTCTGACGTTCGTGCTCGTCTACTCTTTCGCTGGCAGGATGAGGCACCAGCTCGATGGATTCGGTACGGAAATTCCAAAGTACATGGAAGTGCTCATCGCCCTGTCGAACATAACCGTTCATTACTTCTACGTGTTTCTACCTGTGCTGTTTTTCTTCTTCAAATTTGTGGCTGGAATTTTCATCGCAGGCAAGCCAGAAGCTGAAGACTGAAAATGCGACAGACGTGTCATACCGTAATCCTGTCGGAGCGTTTGCAACGGCCATGCGAGTTGCATCGACAATTCGCATTTCGTCGCCGCCAGCATCAATAACCTGACAACCCGGAAACTCCGCCAGCGGACCCGCATTGATTGCTGTCACGCTTCTCAATTGTTCCGCGCCGACCGCCGATCAACCGGATACTGTAAAACACAGACCGCATTTGAGGCTGATGATGCGTCGTAACGTAAATCGCGTTGAACAGACGTATCAATCAGCTTCGGGCCGCTGACGAGGGTCGGCTGTTGTAACGGGTCTGGCGGTCTTTAGAATGATTTTTCTGACTGGAACGTCGACTGCGACGTCCTGTTAAAGAGGTAGCTGGCCTGCTCAATCCTGCAGGCTACCTGCCGTTACTTTTGAATCACTGACTGGTCGAGACTCATGGCAAAGAAGTATCTCAGTCTTCAGGAAGCGGCGGACCTTCTCGGCATCTCGGAAGAGAGCCTCAAGCAGGCACGAGCCGACGGCGACATCCGAGGGTTTGCCGACCGAGGAAACTGGAAGTTCCGACAGGAAGACATCGACGAGTATGGCCGCACGGTTCAACTGGACTCAAGTCCTGAAGTTCCGCTGATGGACGTTGACGATAGCAACGTTCTGGCCGACGACGACCAGATCTCCGAACAGCCAACAATCATCCGCAAGCAGGATGAAGACAGCAATATCTTCAGCGACGACGAAGACCTTGGCGAAGGCGCTTCCGACAGTGGGGTGCGGCTGGTCCTCGATTCAAAGTTGATCAGCGCACCTCTGGGCGATTCCGGGGAAGACGTTCTCTCCGATTCAAGCGTCGACATCCCTTTGTCTCTGGGTGACTCGGATGACGCACTCGCGCTGGGCGACGACGACATCTCTGAAGGTGTCAGCGTCGATATCCCGGTATCGTTGAGCGATTCCAGTCAGGACGGGCTCGTTCTGGAAGACGACGATGACGACGTGCTGGATCTCGGTCGGTCAGACAGCGACGTACGTCTGGCTGTTGATCTTGACGACGAAGAAGGCAGCGCTGTCATTCTTTCGGGAGCCGACTCCGACAGCGACGTCCGCCTGCTTGATCAGACTCAACCGATGATCCTTGGTGCTCCGGATCTTGGCCTCGGCCCGGATTCAGACAGCGACGTCGCGATGGTCAATACCGGCTCAGACAGCGACGTGAAACTGCCGTCTGATGGTGAAGGTGTCAGCGCCGACGATCTGAGTCTCGACAGCGACGTGCGGCTCATTAAAACTGACTCTGATAGCGACGTCCGGCTGCAGACTTCCAACTCGGACAGCGATGTCCGGCTTCTGTCACCGGCGCCGGATCTCGAGCCAAACAGCGACAGCGACGTCAGCCTTATCGACCACACTGATGGCGGGATCGACCTTGCCGGAGACAATTCTGACGCCGACATTGAACTTGGCGACGACAGCGGCATTGCCCTCGACGTCGGAACTGACAGCGACATTTCGCTGGAAATCGCAGAAGACTCGGGCATCTCGCTCGACATCGCCGATGACAGCGGAATTGCCCTGGACATCGCAGACGACAGCGGCATTGCTCTGGACGTTGGAACCGACAGCGACATTTCACTGGCTGCCGATGCCGACAGTGGCCTTTCACTCGACATTGGTGCCGACAGTGGAATTTCGCTCGACGCGCCAACCGACAGTGGCATCTCACTGGATGCTGGCGATCTTGCCGCAACTGCTCCGGCAATGAACCTCGGCAAATCGA
>JBLFXD010000433.1:0-6369 GCA_047611045.1 Planctomycetaceae bacterium
CGACGTTGTTGCTCAGACCGGTCGTGCGGAAGTCTTGAAGGCTCAGGGAAAACTGGAGCAGGCCCTGGAAGCTTACGACCTCGTCAGAAGTCAGCATCCTGAGAACGTTGTTGCTCTCCGCGGACGGGCCAGCTTGCTTGTTTTGATGCGGCGATGGGATGACGCTCTTGCTGATTTGGATTCTGCGGAGGATGGTCGAGACATTGACTGGTTCAACCAGCACCTTCGAGCCGTCATCTATCTGCGGACTAACCGGCGGGCAGAAGCCAGATTGATCCTTAGCAACGGTGTCGAGAACTGCCCGCACACTGAAAGTCGCGACTATTTCCGTGCAACGCTCGCCCAGGCGTTTGCAGCGGAAGGAGAGCTGGTAACTGCTCGCGAACTGGCTGAGCAAATTACCTACAGCCGGTTTGATAGATCGAAGAATGTTTTGCTGACACACATTCTTGAGCAGGAAAAGAAGCTCGATCTGGCACGCGAGGTTTACGAGCGATTGCCGGAGCCAGCTAACGACGACGATGTGGAAGTCTTCTCAGAACTGCAACGTCGGGTGACCGGGCTGGAACCCGCCAAATCGAACGAGTGGCTGCAGGAACACATCTTCCGGCTTGTTTTGACCGCGTAGCGTGACGTTGTCTGATGTGCCGCTGGCTTTGCTTGTGTGAACGCTGAATTTCACGACGGCTCGCTACCGCAGGGTGCTGAGGTACTCGACGACGTCCCGCAGCTCTCGGAGAGTCAGGACTTCGCCGACCGGGGGCATGGGGGATTGCGGTTTGACTCGTTGCTCGATCTCGGAAACCTGGATGTCTCGCGTTTTTCCATCGGAGGAGCGGAGAACCAGAGTCGTTTCTGATTCGGAGGCGACGGTTCCGCTGATGACTTTTCCGTCTTCCAGGACGACGGTCACTGTCCCGTAGCCTTTGGCCAGTTTCGCGTGCGGATTGATCAGCGATTCCAGCAGAAACTCGCGATCGCCTTTGGATCGTTCGGCAACTTTCGACAGGTCCGGCCCAGCGTCACCGCCAAGACCGTTGACCTTGTGACATCTCAGGCACTGAGCTTTGCGGTGTCCGGCGAAGATCGATCTGCCGGCTTCCGGATTTCCTCCGAACTTTGCCAGCCTGAACTTCGCCAGAGGGTCGTTTTGCGACGCTTGATTCTCAGCCTTGCGGTACTGCCCGAGCAGTTCTGCGATTCGTCCGCTGTTTCGCGCTGAGGCGGCTTCGACGATGTCCAGCTCCAGGTCGTTGATGCGGGGCCACTTCGTCGAGGTTGACTTCCCAGCGCTGATGACGTCCTCAAGAGCGGCAGCAATCAGGTTGTCCGCATCCGGTCGAGCGACCTCGCTAAGGAGTCTGATCCCGGCCTGAAGTTCGGGTGTTGTGACGGCTGCTCCGCGCGTTGACTGTTCGACGGAAGTGACGGCTGCCGATGGATCGTCTTTCGCCTGTAACTGTCTTGCGACGGTTCGAAGTTCGGCGGCCTTTGACGACAGAAACTCCTGAATCAACGATGGGGTTTGTTTTGCCTTTCGAGCAGCCAGAAGTTCCAGCACAGCCGCGCGAGTTTCTGTCGACCGCTCTTCATCGACGGCCCATTCGGCAAGGTCATCATCGTTGACCTGAATGTCGTACTTGCCAACCAGGGTAAGCACTGATGGCAGCAACTTTCCGGCCGCCGAACTAAGCAATTGGGCGGCCGAGGCCTCAATCACTCCTCGAACGGCGTCTGCAGGGCGAGCGTCAACCGGTCGCCAGTAGCCGGTAACTCGATCCCGCTTTCCGGCAGAGTTCCAGTCGGCGAGGCACGAAACAGCCTCCGCTCGCATGACTGATTTCAGTTGGCCATTCACGGCCAACTCGACGACGGCGCTGGCGTTCGACGCTTCGCCAAGTCGGAAGTTTGCATTGATCACACGCCGGAGCAATGCATCGGGAAGTGGCTCTTCGGCCCCGGAAATCCTGTCGGCAAAGTTGGCGAGCGCCGGTGTTTGATCATCGAGATGCAGATCGTTAATCGCTCGCGCGGCTTCGGTGACGATTTTCAGATTCGGGTCGAGGAGAAACCGACTGACGTGTTCAGGAGCTGCTCGGCGAAGTGCCAGCAGGGCGGCCAGACGCACGGCGTCCGACTTTGCATTCACGCGGTTCAGCAGAGCCGGCACGTCGGCGATTGAGGCCAAAGCGACGACACCTGCGTGCCTGACATAAAGATCCGAGTCGGCATTGTTCGCCAGCATCTCGAACAGTGGATCGACCGCCGATGGATCACCAATTCGGCCGAGAGCTTCAGCGGCAAAGAATTGCAGACGCGCGGAATCATCTTTCAATGTTTGAATCAGCCACGGGATGGACCTGCTATCGTGAACCTCGCCCAGAATCTTCGCGGCTTGCGATCTGACTTCAAGATCCTGATCGTCGACGAGAAGGCTGCGGAGCAACGGCAGAAGCTGTTTGCTGGTTCCGCGTCGAAGCCTCTGCCCGATGGCCCAGATGGCGTGCAGACGACCGAGCTGAACTGGTCGAATAATTTCGCCGGCTTTCCAGATCGCAACGGTGGACATCATGAGCGCAGTGAGGGCGGCGTCTGAATCTCGACTGGCCAGTTCGAACTGGCAACGCTGACGGACTCGCATATCGTGATGTTGCAAGGCGCTGATCAGTTCTTTGTCAGACAGACCTTTGAAGCCGTTCGCGAAGCGCGTGCGAACGTCCGTCGCTGCGGAGCCGGCTACGCGAGCCGGATCAAACAGTGTGTAGATGCGGCCGCCGAGACTCTTGCCGCTCCAGTCGAGGTTGACGAAATCGGCGACGTACATTTTTCCGTCGTAGCCAAAGTCGACGTCGGTTGCTTTGATCGGTTTCAGAAAGTCGTGCTCATCGACAATCTGGAACGCCGCACCGTTTTGCTCGACAGCAAACGACTCGATGCCTCCGTTGCCTGTGTAGTTGCAGAGGAAGAAGTGGCCTCGGTAGCGGTCGCTCAAACCCGTGCCGGGGTAATAGGTGAAGCCGGACGGCCCGGCTCCCAGGGCACCCACCGGCGGAATCAACCAAGCAGGTTGATCGGGAGCGTTGACGTGCCACATTTTCTCGGCGTGCCACGGGCCAGTTTGATAGGGCTCGGGGATCGTCTGGTAGGCCATGTTCCAGCCGGAGTCGCCGCCTTCGACGACGTAGACCAGCCGCGAAAGGTCTCCCTTGTCGCAGTTGTTGTCGGCGGCAAAGAGATTGCCGAATTCGTCAAACGCCAGCTCCTGCGGGTTTCGTAGTCCGACATGCACGACCTGCAGATCGGAACCGTCGGCTTCGCAACGAAAGACCGCGCCGCGTCGCGGTCCGTAAAGATGCCGACCTTCCGGTGTCTTCAGATTGAAGCCGCGATCTCCGACTGAAAAATACAGGCGGCCATCCGGCCCCCAGACAAGTCCGTGCAGGTCGTGACCCAGGAATCCGCAGTTCACGCCGAAGCCTCGATGCAGCGATTTGCGAACGTCGGCCTCGCCGTCGCCATCGGTGTCTCGCAGCAGCCAGAGGTGCGGAATGTTTGTCAGGTAAACATCGCCGTCTCGCGCGATGAGTCCGGCGGCCAGACCATCGAGCGGTTCGTTGAAGCCACCGGCGAAGATCTTTGAGAAGTCCGCTCGGCCATCGCCGTCTCGATCTTCAAGGATCCGTACCTGGTCGCTGACCTTCGTGAACCAGTCCATGCCGCCTTCGAAGCGGTCTTCAAACTTTTTGTAGAGGGCCAGTCGGTCTTCCAGAGAATCAATCTGAAGGTCATCCGTGAGGAAGAAATCCTGCGTGCGGTTTTCTGGAGTGCCTCGATTAAAGCGATATTCTTCGGCAACGTAGACACGACCTTTTTCGTCGATGCAAATGGCGACGGGACTGGCGAGTTGCGGTTCCGCCGCGAAGACTTCCATCTTCATCCCGTCCGGAATTCTGAAGCCCAAGATGGCGAGTTCTGCCGCCTTTGAACCGTCCGGCAGGATTTCCTGCGCGATCGCTGCGTCATGGAGCCGCGCAAGAACGCACCAAGTAAGCAACAGCGTGACGCCACAGTTTCGAACCTGCATCGAAAGACTCCGTCAGCATTGTGGATATGAAAGCCGGTCAGTGTTCCGAGACCGGGCCCCGCGGTCAAACCATGTTGATTGTGATTCCCGTGGCTGACGTTTCGAACGTGACACGTTTCAGCCGAGGAGTTTCGGCAATGTCAATCCATGATCGCAAGTTCTGGAGTTGCACACATCAGCCGCGAAGCGGCGACAGCACATAGCCGTGGGCGTCAGCCCACGGAAAGGAACTAAACGAAATGTGAGCCGCGAAGCGGCGGCAGGAATAACCTCTGCTGTCGCCGCTTCGCGGCTTGATTTCTCGCGGACCTTGTTCTGCGGGCTGACGCCCGCAGCTATATGCTGCCGTCGCTTCGCGACTGAAAACGGTGTAACTCCACAGCTTGCGATCATGGCTTTACGCTGTCTGTCCTCCGCAGCTATTTTAAGCCATACCTCAATCATCAGTCAGAGACATCTACATGAAGACAGCAACCGGACAAACAGTGATTCGAAACGGGCAACTTGTTGATGGAACGGGGGCGGCTCCGGTTTCTGATGGGTTGCTCCTGATCGAGGACGGCTCAATCACCTATGCAGGCGCCGCTGCCGAAGCTCCGGCCGTACCGCCTGAGGCGAAGGTGATCGACGCCAACGGTGGGACCATCATGCCGGGGCTGGTCGAGGCGCATTTTCACCCGACGTATTTCGACGTCGCGGCGCTGGAAGATCTCGACATCAAGTATCCGGTTGAGTACGTCACGATTCTGGCAGCGTGCAATGCGAAGCTGGCGCTGGAGTGCGGCTACACGTCGGCTCGTAGCGGAGGCAGCCTGTTCAACATTGACTTCTGGCTGAAGCAGGCGATCGAAAATGATCTCGTGCCGGGTCCACGGCTGGCGGCCAGCGGGCGAGAGATCTGCGGAGCGGGCGGGTTGATGGACTGGAACCCTGAGTTCCGCAAGATCGGCATGGAAGGGTTGATCCTGCTGGTCAGTGGCGCCGACGAGGCTCGCGCGGCCGTCCGCAAGCTAGTGAAGGACGGCGTCGAATGGGTCAAGACGTACCCCACCGGCGACGCCGCCGCTCCGGACACCAACGATCATCACACGCTGTGCATGACGTTTGAAGAAATGCACGCGGTCGTGCAGACCGCTCACAATCACAAACTGAAAGTGACTGGCCACTGTCGAGCCACCGAAGGCATCAAGAACGCGCTGCTGGCCGGGTACGACGCGCTGGAGCATGGAACTTTCATGGATGACGAAACTCTCGAACTGCTGCTCGAACGCGACGTGCCTGTCGTCCCGGCTTTGTATTTCGAAAAGATGAGCATCGAACGTGGTCCGGAGTTCGGCATGTCGCAGGCGGTGATCGACGGTCATCAGGAAACGATGGAAGGCGGGGCCGAAAGTGCTCGGCGAATTCTCGCAGCCGGCGGTCGACTCGGCATGGGTGGTGACTACGGCTTCGCCTGGAACCCGCACGGTGACTACGCGAAGGAGCTGGACTTCTTTGTGAAGTACGTTGGGTTGAAACCGCTCGAAGTGATCACGTGCGCGACGAAAACCGGGTCTGAGATACTCGGACGAAGCGACGAGTTTGGCACGCTGGAAGCCGGCAAACTTGCGGACGTCCTGGTTGTCGACGGCGACGTTGCATCCGACCTCTCAATCCTGCAAGACCGCAGCCGGTTCATCACGGTCATGCAGGGCGGAATTTCGAAGGCTGGGCAAGTTGCGTCGCCATAAAGCCTGCTCGCGGCCTGGCCTTGTCGATCAAAGAACCACCAGCCCGCTGCGTAGAAGAGAAATTGGCCTCGCATCGCGTTATTGTGGTCTGCTGTTTTAATTCACGCTGAGCACCAAACCTGATCGCCCTCTTCTTGACTGCCGGTGGATTTTCGGGCTTCGAAGACTAAACGCTGGGAGAAACTGTGATGATGCGTTCTGCATTCGCTCACGGAGTTGCCGTACTAATTCTGTTCGCCTGGTTCGCCGCGCCGTCAGCCGCGTTTGCACAGGCAGCGAACGACGCCGTTTCGAATCCGGAGATCCCGAACGCTGACGAATCGCAACCGGGAGTGCTGGCTGGACATTCATCACACGGCGAAGCGTTTAATGAAGGGCCTCGGCAGAAGGCCTACCTGATGGAAGGCACCGGCAAGGTCGAATTCGACGTTACGACGAAGAGTCCGGAAGCGGCGAATTTTGTGCGGCAGGGAATGGGTCAGCTGTACGGCTACTGGTATCTGGAAGCCGAGCGGTCGTTTCGGCAGGCAGCAATGCTCGACCCGGAGTGTGCAA
>JBLFXD010000434.1:0-6333 GCA_047611045.1 Planctomycetaceae bacterium
TCATCTCGTTGGCTTCGTCGCAGTCGGTGAAGCGTTCGGTTTTCGGGTCGAAGTCCAGGCGTCCCTTTGTTCGGAAGGCGATCTCTCCGAGGTGGACCAAGGCGCAGGATCGGTGGGCGACTTCCGGCCGTGCTTTGGTTTTGAGGTTGCGAGTCCGCACGGCGTTCAGGAATTCGGCCATATGTTCGGCGTAGCCTCGCTGGCCTCGAACGTCGCCTTCGGTCGGGCCGGGTTTGCCTTTTGGGCCGAGGAACACGCTGAACGCGCCTCGGCGCGAAAAGACCATGTAGCCCTCCGTGCCGTAGAAGACGTTGCCGTTGTCGAAGCCGTGCATCCCGTACGCGGTGAATGGATAGTTTTCGTAGACGACCAGCCGACCGTCCGGGAACTGCCAGGTCACATTCATATTGTCGGGGTACTCGCTGGCGTGTCCGTGCAGCATCATTCGGCTGCCGCGAGCGGTGATCTGACTGGGTGCCGAATCAACTCCCAGTCCCCAGCACGCCATGTCGATGTCGTGAATTCCGTCGTCGCCGATTTCTCCGTTGGCATAGTCTCGGTACATCCGCCAGGTGCTGTGGTAGCGGTGCTTGTTGAATGGTCGGCTCGGAGCCGGACCCAGCCAGCGGTCGTAGTCAGCTCCTCGGGGCGGCGTTGAGTCGGGGACCGGTTTGACCGTGTGTCGCATCTCGGCGGTCCAGGCCTTCGCGATTTTGATGTCGCCGATGACGCCGTCTGCCAGCAGTTTGCCGGCTCGGTCGGTGACCGGGCTGTTGCGCATCTGGCTGCCCTGCTGAACGACTCGTCCGTACTTCTTCGCGGCTCGGATGATGGCGTGGCCTTCGTCGTAAACGTGCGAGATCGGTTTCTCCAGATAAACGTCTTTGCCTTCGGCCATCGCGTTGATGGCAATCGGAGCGTGCCAGTGGTGCGGCGTCGCGACGATGACGGCGTCGACGTTGGGATCAGCCAGCACGTCCTCGAACTTCGACGTTCGTTTGGCAGCCTTTGACTGAAACCCAACCATGTTCTTCGCGATGCGATCAATCTGAGCCGGGTCGACATCACACAACCACGAAATCGACACCGCCTCTTTGCGATTGACAAGACCCTTCAGGTGGTGAGTCATAATTCCGCCACACCCGATCAACGCAATGTTGACTGTTTCTGGCCGCGAAGACTGAGCAGCAAAGACTCCGGGAATCGCCTGAGCAGCGGCGATCGTGGCGGCAGTACCGGACGCAGACTGAATGAAACGACGTCGGTTCAACTCGGAAAGCATGGCTGAGCTCCTGAAGGTGACGATGGTTCGTCACGGAGCGTAATCGACCACGTCCAGATTCGTGAACTCTACGACGCTCCGATCAGGACCAAATGACTTACCGGACTTCGAGCATCCAGTTTTCTCATGAAGATTTAATGAGCCGATTGTTCAGCTCTACGTGGTTTGCGGCCGTGACCGTCGTTTCCTCCGGGGTTATTCCGAGAAACGACGCAGCCCGAGGATTTTCAGCGTTATGATTTCGGTCCGTCTGTCGCCTGCAGATCATCGCGTCGACTAAATCTCAGAAGGAGAGCCAGCAGATGACCAGCGAAGACGAACTTCAGAAGCAACTGAACGACCTCGCGGAGGAGCAACGTCGACGAACAAAACCACTCAGAACCATCGTGGTGACGACATTCCTCGGAGGCGTGCTGACTGCCCTCGCGGTGCCGGCAATCATCTTCCTGGGCATCAACGGAGTTTCGCTCGCGACGGGAATCGACTTTGTCGACAGCATGCTCTACTCGACCGGCGGCGGACTACTTGCGATTGGAGTCGCATCGATCATCTGGTCGATTCCGGGTGCGTTCGCCGGGACAATATTTGGATGTCTTTACAGCGCGTATTCGGCGATCGTTTTGAATCCTCGCCGTCATCAGGACGACAAACGCTCGGTTTAGTCAGTACTCCTTGTGCTGGTTCAACGTTCCGTCGTGAAACTGGGCAGGCTGCGCTGCCTATTTTCGACTGATGAAGTACAAGGTCTTTCCGTCACGCGACCAGCACATGCCGCCGTTGTGGCGTTCGATTGGTTGGCCCTTCACTGGGACTCCTGCCTTTTCGCCGTTATCAGCGACGGTGGCGGGGTTGAACTCGACCATCCTGCCGAACTGGCCGGCGACAGCTCCTTGCGGAATCGCGATTCGCTTTCCGTCAGGATGCCACGCGATGTCCGGGTTGAATCCTTTTCCACTGATTCGGGCTTCAACTTCAGGCTCGTCACCTTTCAGATTGACGACTGCAAATTGATCGAGTCCCTGGGCGTTTCTCCCCTTGAAGCAAAGCTTTGACGAATCCGGAGACCAGGTTGGGTTCCAATAGATGAAATTGTAATCCCACCCCTTCGGCACGATGACGTCCCACGAGTCGTCTGCACTCGTGTAGACGATGAACTGACCACGCTTGGTATAGGCAAGTTTGAGCCCATCGGGTGACCATTGAATCCCCCAGCCCTGAGGGTCGATCCGTACCTCGGTTTTGCCATCGAGCGACCGAATATAAACGCCCCGCTCGGCGCCATACTTACATAGGGCGATCGACTTACCATTCGGTGCCCAGGTCGGCATGCACCCTTTGCCATGATTCTCGACATCACCTGTCTTGATATCGACGATCAGTATCACGGCATCCACATTCCTTTCTCCAGTCTTCCACCCGTCGACAGCCACGCGCGTCCCGTCGTGAGAAATCTCAGGCGAATTGATGAAGGGATAATCGGGAATGTGTGCAACCTTTCGGGCGTTGCCACCGTCAGCGTCCATCGCCCAAAGCTCGCAGTAGTTCACCGCTGGGGCTTCTACGGCAGCCTTCGGTTTCGGTTCTATAGTTTGCTCTGCGTTGGCAACTGTCACGTGCAAATGGAATAGAAGTCCTGCGAGAATAAGAGTCGTGCGAGTCTGGTTGATCGTATTCATGCGCTACTCCGACTTTCGCAACAAGTTCACGAGATAATGAGGCATCCACCTTGCGAATTCCTGATCCGTCTACCGCCTGCGAAATGTAGCAGTAGTGGGCTTGATTGTCGTTGTTTTTCTGCGATCAAGTGCAGATCAGCGACGCGGCCCGCTGTGAGATCAAACAAGCGTATAACCACCGTCGATGACCATTGTGGCGCCGGTGACGTAGCGGGCGGCGTCGCTGGCCAGGTAGACGGCTAAGGGGCCGAGGTCTTCGGGTTGGCCGTGGTCGCCCATCGGGATTTGTGAGCGGAAGCGTTTGATGAGTTCCGGGTTTTCTTTCGACCATTTGATGTTTGGTTCGGTCATGAAGCCGCCGGGGCAGATCGCGTTGACCGTGATGCCGTGCTCGGCCCAATCGACGGCGCAGGCCTTGGTGAACTGGTTGATGGCGGCCTTTGACGTTTCGTAGCTGCGGCCGCCGATTCCTTTCGTGGCGACCATGCTGTTGATCGATGAAATGTTGATGATGCGTCCGCCCTGGCCTCGGTCGAGCATCGACTTGCCGATTATCTTCGTGCAGATGAAGACGCTGGTCAGGTTGAGGTCCAGAAGTTCCTGCCAGGTTTCGAGTGGCATTTCCGTCGTTGGGATGTCCTTGCGGCGTCCTCCGACATTGTTGATGAGGATGTCAATTGGGCCGTGGTTGGCGACGACTTCGTTGCAGACTCGTTCGCAGTCGGCAGGGTTTCCGATGTCACCGACAATGGCGACGGCTTCGCGGCCGAACGCTCGGATGTCTTCGGCGGTTTTGTTGAGGCTTTCTTCGTCGCGGCCGACCAGCACGCAGTCCGCTCCGACGTCGGCGATGGCGAGGGCCATTTCACGACCCAGGCCTCGGCTTCCGCCGGTGATAAACAGTCGCTTGCCGTCGAGTCGAAATCGGTCGAGAACGCTCATGGGGATGCTCCTTCGTGAGGGTGATTAAAAAGGGGAAATCGCAGAGGACGCTGAGTTCTCGCAGAGAAAAAGGAGAGAAGGAAAGAACATCGAACAGCCAACGTCCAACATTGAACGTTGCTTTTACTTCGATGTTGAGTGTTCGTTATTCGATGTTGGATATTCAGGCGGTTCCGGTACAGCCGTGGCACCGTACATGTTTGGGATTGGTGGCTCAAACAGGCTGACGTGATTGAAGGGGGCGAGTGTTTCTTTACAAAGTTTCTCGAACGACTCGTCGGTTTCGTGAGGCAACCGGCCACGGAGGTTGAACACGGCCGTTCGGAAATCAGCGTCGTTGGCACAGAGCAGGGCAGGGCGGTGCAGTGCCAGGCGGACGGCGCTTTCTGAAACCGGGTTACTTTCGTTGTTCAGTTGTCGGCGCTCCCAGGTGGTGGCGGCGGCGAAGTAGCACATCGTGAAGGCGGCGAGTTTTCTGAAGCTGCGTTCCGCGATCGCGTCGTAGCAGCCGGCGACGAGTTGATCGATGAGTGTCAGCTCCTCGCGGACGACTGAGCCGTAGACTTGCAGCTTGGGGGCGGGGGCCGAAGTGTCGGCCGCCGGCTTCCAGGCAAGCAGGATTGGCGCGAGACGCTCAACTCCCGCCAGCGAGTGGGCAATGCCCGTGCTGTGCAGCGGGTCGATGAAGCCGGCAGTGTGCGGGAGCATTGCCCAGTCGTTGCCCGCGATCTGCGCGGCGAGACGTTGCAGACGTTTCGTGCGAATCGGCATTGAATACGAATTCGTCACTCTGGCCGTTGCGAAGGCAGTGTTGAGACTCGGGTAGCGACTGATGATGTCGTGGAACTCGGAGTTGCTGTCGCGGCTGACTGACTGACTGATAGCGCCATGTTCTCGATCGTCGAGAACCAGGCCGACGCTGGTCAATTCTGAGTCGAAACGCAGCCACCACATCCAGCCTTCTTCGAGAATGTGATGCTGCGCGGCGTGGTCGCAACGGAACGGGTGATCGGAGGTTGAGCCCGGTGCCGCTTGCTCAAGGATGTTATGCCATTCGGGCAGGCCGGTGACGTGCGCGAAGATTGCTCGCGAGTTCGTGGCCAGTTGATCGGATTGGTCTTCGATGTTGAGGCGTCGCGCGAGAACCTGTCCGGCTCCGCTGGCGTCGATCAGGAAGTTGGCGGACAGCGTTCGAGGGCGACCGCCTTGTTGCCGAGTGGCTTCGTTGATTTCGAGGAGCCAGCCGGATTGGCTGTGGTTCAGAGCGATGATCTCTGAGTTTTCAAACGGAGCGACGCCGGACTCGCAGGCTTTCTTGAAGAAAAAGGCGTCGACGTCGGAACGGAGCCACTGAGTGTCGGAAAGCTCGTCGCTCGAACTGGCAGCGGCGAGTAGTTCGTTGGAATGGTCGGCTTGCGGTTGGAACGGCTTGCCGGCTTCGTGGTGAAAGTAGCTGAAGCCTCGTTTGCGGCCCGTCGTGATCTGAGAATAGGTCTGCTTCCAGGTGCCGTATTTGGAGAACGGTTTCAGCCAGGGGATGTCGTACTGCTCGGCGAGGCTCGACAGAATCAGGCTTGCGGCGGGAGTGGATGATTCTCCGATGGCGAATCTTGGATGGCTGGAGCGGTCGACGATGGCGACTCGTCGGCCCTGCGTCTGGAGGATCGTTGCGATGAGGCTGCCGGCGAATCCGCTTCCGATCACGACGAAATCGAAGTCGGAATCTGCCGACGTGGGAAAAGTTGCGGGTTGCGGGATGGCTGACGGCCGGGAGTTTGTCATTATCGACCCACGGGGATAGCACGCGGAATTTCGCGCGGTATGATGGCTGGCGGCGGGAAAGTCGGCCAGCGAGGCCCTTCAATTCTCTCCGATGTTGTTAACTCGGTGCCTTGAGCCATGTCAGAATCTCCGCCATCGCCATCCGTTGAAATCCGCCCCGTCAGGCGAGAGGACCTCGCCGGGCTTGCCGATTTCATCAAGCCGTTCGTTGCTGAAGGCAGGCTGTTGCCTCGCACGACGGAAGAACTCGAAGAGCTGGTCTACAACGGGTTCGTCGCGAAAGTTGACGGACGACTGATTGGCTTCGCGGCTCTGGAGATTTACTCGCGGAAGCTCGCCGAGATCCGCAGTCTGGCGGTCATTCCGGAATTCCAGGGCAAGGGAGTTGGCCGCCTGCTGGTGGAAGAGTGCGTCGAGCGGGCTCGGAAACGCGACGTTCTGGAAGTCATGGCGATCACGTCTTCCGAGGTGTTCTTTCGTAGTTGCGGCTTCGACTTCACGCTGCCCGGCGAGAAGAAGGCGCTGTTTATTACGACCAGCGAATAATCGCCGGCGGAGAGTGATATCCAGAGAACAGGTGCTCTGAAAGTTTTGAACCACGAAATACGCGAAACACTCGAAAACAAGTACTTTCGTGTGTTTCGTGTGTTT
>JBLFXD010000435.1:0-6331 GCA_047611045.1 Planctomycetaceae bacterium
GCAGTGTTCTGCCCTGAGGTCGTCGTCCTCCGGTCATCGCCTGGTAAAAAGTCCAGGCAATGTGTGCCAGCAGCGCCACCAGCACGACAAACAGAACGACAACGACCACCCACCGCAGAAATTCGGGCAGTCCTTCCATTGCATCGAACAGCCACTTGAACGGCGTCAGTACCCAGCGAAGCAGTGTTGCGAGAATCCGCAGCATCCCTTCCGACGGCTCTGCCGGCGGGTCGATCTGATAGTCGGGCCGCGACAGGACCTCGCGGAGCGTGCCCCGGAGTTGTTCCTCGGCTGGATGAAACTGTGGGGCCGGATGAAACGGCTGGGCCGGATGAAACTGTGGCGAGACGTCGCTCATTACTCGAAACAGCTTTCAGAGAGGTGATGGGACTGGCCGTGGCAGCCTTGTGAATTATCGAAGTAAATCACGGTCGCCGCCCAGCGGGAAAACTGGTTCGGAATGCCAGGCAAGTATGCAGTGGGGAGTGCCGGTACGACATTGTGAAATCCAAGCCTGACAGACATTGAAGCGACTGCTCGCGTTCGACTGGCCAGCTTGTCAGTTGCCTAAGAATGGATTGTCCTCGTCCGCAACGTCTGCACCAGCAGGAATGTCGCCGTCAGCTAGACCGACGTTCTGAGCGAGCCGTTGCAGGTCGAATTGTTCATACCCACAGCGGCAGGAAAAGTAAAAGACCACCATCGCTGCCGAACTGAAAACGGTGGTGACGCAGTTGATCACCGCAGAGATGACGGCTTTGGCATGAGCCTGCGGGATCATCAGCGCGCCGCCTTGCGCGGACACTGAGATCATGCCGAGCACCAGGCCAAGTACGAAGACAGTTCCAATGTTGCCACGCATCAGTTCCCGGCTGCGTTTCAGGGCCGCGATTCCGTTCATTCTTTCGACGACCACAATCTGAGTGGCCAGAGAGAACCAGAACATCGCAATGATTCCTGGGACGAAGCAAAGGACAAAGCCGACCGAAACCGCGATCGTCAGTAATAGCCATGTCCAGTACAGCGGGATGATCATTGCGAACGCGGAACCGATGGCATCGCCAAGGCTGGTCGACTTTCCGAGATAAGTGTTTGCCACAATTTTGACCAGGGCAGCGTTGGCAATTGGGACAACAATGAATGCCAGTAGCGCGGCGCCGAGAATAATGGGCAGATTCTCGAGCTGAATTTTCTGAATGGCGGCGGCCTCTTCGGGAGTTGGGATCAGCGGTATGTCTTGAGGCATGATCGCCATGTTGATGCCGGACTGGATCAAACTGAACGGTAGTAACGTCACAGCCACGACGGCGAAAAATGCCCCGAAGTGGTTTTTCGTCAGAGTGATTGCCTGATCAAGGATCCCACCGATAGACAGTTCGCGAATTTCGTAATTCATAAAACCCTCGTCGCAGAATATGAGCTGGCATCGAGATTGAACGCTTTCGTCCGAACAGAAGACAACAATCGTAACAAAACAATCAAGTATTCGTCCCCGCTGGAAAGAATCTGGCAGTCGATAATTTCAGTGAATGCGAAGCCAGCGGGTTCCTTTTTGGCCCAAATCGACGGCAGCCGACAAACGGCGAGCCGCTGGCGTCAGCCTGCTGGTTTTCGCAGCCTGCTGAGATTCGTCCGGCCTGTCGGCTGACGCTGACTGCGTTGAAGTCAACGATCGATGCCTGCAGCGTTGCGGAGCTTTCCAAAGATTCGCCAGACTGTGGTCATACGCTGTTGAAGCATCCATCCGTGATTTATTACGAGACCGATCATGCTCCGAAACCTGTTGTGCCTGCTCCTTGGCGCCTGCTTCGTCCCGGCTGCCCGCGCTGCCGACTCGCCGGACTCAGCAAACGTCATTCGAGATATTGAGTTTGCGAAACCGGACGGCCATTCGCTGAAGCTCGATCTATACCTCCCGAAAGATCGTTCAGAGCCTGTTCCGGTCGTTGTGTTTGTCCACGGCGGTGGCTGGAAAAACGGCAGTCGCAAATCCGGAGCGAAGACAGCCGCCTGGTTGACGGAACACGGATTCGCCGTCGCGTCGATCGATTACCGGCTGACAGACGTCGCGATGTGGCCGGCTCAGATCGATGATTGCTATGCGGCCGTTCGATGGGTCAGAGATCACGCGGACGAGTACAGCTTGGACGGCGACCACATCGGTTCGTGGGGAACGTCCGCGGGCGGACACCTGGTTGCGTTGATGGGAACTCGTACGTTTCCTGGCAAAGAGACAACGTCCAGCCGCGTGCAAGCTGTCTGCGACTGGTTCGGTCCGTCCGAGCTGATGACGATGCCACCTAACAATGTGGGAAACGGACGCACGGCCGAGGATGTTGCTAACTCGAACGGAGCCAAACTTCTGGGCGCGACCGTTCGAGAAGTTCCAAAGCTCGCCGCCGACGCGAGCGGCATCGACCATGTGACATCCGACGACCCTCCGTTTCTGATCATGCACGGCGACAAGGATCCGGGAGTTCCGTTGGAGCAAAGTCAGAAGCTGCACGCTCGGCTGGTGAAAGGTGGAGTCGACTCACGACTGCACGTTGTTGAAGGAGCCGGGCACGGTGGGAAACAGTTTTCAACCGAAGATTCCCGATCGATCGTCGCAAGTTTTTTCAAGCGAACGCTCAAACCCGAATGGACGCAGGGAGCGGGTCCGGATTCGAACTTCGGAGCTGGCAACACTGAACCGCCGACTGCCTGGAGTGTCGTCCGCGAAGAAAACATTCTCTGGGAAAAGACGCTGCCCGAAACTGGTCAAAGCACCGTCGTCACCAGCGGCGGTCGAGTCTTCTTCACGACGCTGAAGGAAGTCAACGAGGACTCATTACTCGGGCAGGACATCGTCGCGTGGTGCTGCGACGCGAAGACTGGCGAGACCATTTGGACTAAAGAAATTCCCGCGAAACATCCGCTGCGACTTTCCGGCTGCTTCAGTGACAGCTCGTCACCTCCGCCCGTGACAGACGGCGAACGAGTTTGCTTCTTCAACGCATCCGGGCGAATCTCGTGTTTCGATTTCGATGGGAACAAACAATGGACTCGCGAAGTCATGCCGGTCGGCCGGACAAACGCGTTTCAGATCGACGGGCTGGTGGCGTTCATTCGGCAAACTTACATGCCGGATGAACACGGCCACTTCACGCACGAGCACAAGAACGCGCCGCTTGACCAATGGACGCAGCTCGAAGCCTTCGACATGAAGACAGGCACGCCCGTGTGGGAAACAAAATGCGGTTCCAACATGGGCTGCATTCCTCTGCTGCAAACGATCAGCGACGGTCGGCGAGTCATCGTCATCGGACGAGGCGGCGGACACTCACCTCCGGAGAAGCCTCAAGGGATATCGCTCGTCGACGCCGCAGACGGCACCACAATCTGGACGCTCCCGCTGCCCGGATTCATGAGCACGATGACCTTCAATATTGTCCGCGATCGGGTGCTGGTGTTTCACGGCGCCGAGCATTTGTGGGTCGACGCGATGTCCGGCGAGATTGCTCGTCGAGTTTCGATCATCGAGAACGTTCCCGTGCGAACCCGTTCCGGCGAAACGTGGGCGACCAAACCACAATCTTTGAAAGGCGGCAGCAAACGGCAAATCATCCAGCAGTCAAACATGCTGGTCGGCCTGCACCACTACTTCCGCAGCTACACACAGCCATGGCTGGGCCGCGTTAATACCGAGACAGGCAAGGTCGAATATCTGCAGTTGCCCGTTCAGTCAAAACCGGGGGCAACGCGTGCCAAGGATCAGTGGCTCTGGACGGCGGATGACCTATCTGCCGAGCACATCGCTGAGCTGGTCAAGGGAGAAAAGAAGAGGAAGGCTCCGAAAACACTTCCCATTACGAAGTGGACGTTCGCGCTGAACGACATGAAAAATTCGCGCGGCCACGTCGTGATGGGCGACGCTCGTTCGAACGGCAACGGCTGGGGACACCAGGCGTCAGCAATCCCGACGGCGATCGGCGATTACCTCTACGTGCCCGTGATGAGTGGCAACGTCTACGTCCTGAGACACGCTGCAGAAACACTCGACGAGAACGCGCTGGTTTCAATCAACGACCTCGGACCGATCGGCCAGTCGTGGACGCGAGCCAGCATCAGCTACTCGAAGGGAAAACTCTACGCCCACACGATTGGCAAGCTGATCTGTATCGGCGAATGAAAAAGCTGATCACCGCAAAGCATTCACGAATTCTGGAGCAACTATGGATCCGTCGTGCCTTGAGCATTGCCTGACTGATGCCGAAATGTCCTTCTTCAACGAGCAGGGTTACCTGGTCATTGAAGACGCTCTCGATGCGTCTTCGGTCGCCCGGCTGGTCGAAATCGTTGGACGAATCGACAAGCGGGAACGCACTCCGGAGCTGGGCGACAAGCTTCTGTCTGTAACCAATGTTCTGCACGAAGATCCGGCGATACTGGATCTGGTCGACCTGCCGACGGTGTTTCCGAAGGTGTGGGGAGCCCTCGGCTGGAACATCTACTCGTACCATTCTCATCTGGATATCACGCCGCCCGCGAATCCTGACACGACGACGTGGCAGGTCGCCTGGCACCAGGACAGCATGCGGGTGAACGATGAAATCGAGATTCACCCTCGACCGAGGCTCTCGCTGAAAGTTGGATTCTACCTTTCGGACGTCTCGGAACCCGGACGCGGAAACACGCTGATCGTGCCCGGGTCGCACCTCGACGACGAACTTGAGTGTCCCGAAGACGGACTCTCAAATCCGGTCGGTGCGGAGCCTCTTTGCGTCAAACCAGGCAGCGCCGTGTTGGTCGATCGTCGCATCTGGCACTCGCGCAGCCGCAACGATTCCGACGTCACTCGCAAGGTTGTCTGGCTGGGCTACAGCTACCGCTGGCTGAAACCCAAAGACGACATGACCGTGTCCCACTTGCTGGAAAGTGCCGACCCAGTCCGAGCCCAGCTTCTGGGTGCGGGCTCCGCCAACGGCGTCTACGACCCAGTCGACAACGACGTCCCCCTGCGAGGCTGGCTCGCTGAGATCCATCCCGATGACGCCGCCTGGACGAAGCATCCCCGCCCACAGGCGCGCCCACCATCAATGGTCCGCGGAAAGAACGCCGGCCGACAGTGATGGCGTGACTCAGCCGAGTAATGCCTCTCAACTCAATCATTTGTGAATCACGGAAAGTGCTTGTTTTGTATATATGACAAGTTCACGGGCATCAGGGACGTCTGCAGTTGCCCCCGTTGTTCGGTGATGAAATCGTTGACTGTATTCGTTGAGTTGAGTCAGTTCCTCGACCAGGTGCTGACAATTCACGAGATCATCGTCACCAGTGGCGCCTCGGATTTTCCCAATCATTGTGCCGAACCAGTCGCTACCTTCTGCCCAACGTCGAGGATATTTCAACTGGAGGTACTCTTCGAGGATCGTTCGGATCGTTAAGGCTATTTCGTTTAGTTGAATGAGGAAGTCGTCAGGTTTTTCGATGAACTTGGTAAGCAGGGCATACTTCGTCTCGTATGCACGACTTGGAAGCATCGGAAGAGGCTTCGCTTCCAGTGTGACTTCGTCACCCAAGGGGCTTAGCAGAAATGTCCGCGACTCGACACCATGAGGTGACTCCACAGCACGAGCAAAATCTAAGTCGTGTGAAAACACGAAGCACTGTTTCGTTTGGGCTCCGATACGATGAATCTGCTCGATTGTGCGTTGCTGTCGGCTTCGATCCTGGCTGTGAAATGGGTCATCAAACACAACGATGCTGTCTGAGAGATTTGAATCCTCCTCCACAACTGCGAGGAAGAAGGCAAGCGCCAGTGCGCTACGGTCTCCGCCGCTCAGCGTGTTTGCCAAGGATAGACGAGCAGGGTCGGCAGCATCAGAAGGCGACGATGAAATTCTGGTCCCGAGTATGTCGAGAGCGAGTTGGCCGGATGGCTGGCCTCCACGAAAATCTACGCCATCGCTGACAATCCGAAACTCAAAAGAGAAAAGCCCAAGTAACTCATTGATCCGGTCGCTGTATTTTGCGAGCAGTTCGCTCGACAGTGCTCGCAGCGAGTCATTCGCAGTGCCTTTGATCCTTCTGGCAGCAGCCTGTGCTTCAGCAGTTTTGGCCAATTCGTCATACGCGTCAATCACTTCCTGGCGAGGGCGTAACCGCCGTTCCTCCGGCAGATTTGGAAGGGCGTGAGAATCAGTGAACATTGACCTGGCTTTGAAAGGCCTCCATGGAGAAAACATTGGCAGGCGTTGGTGACGTTTGCCCGTTTTCCCGCATGGAGGTGTCGTGATGGTGTTGTCTCTGGAGACTCGGATCAAGGCTCGGCAGGACCTGGAACGGATGA
>JBLFXD010000436.1:0-6330 GCA_047611045.1 Planctomycetaceae bacterium
CGTTCCTTCGCGCGAGTGAAAACTCGTGTTACTAACCACGAGGGAGCGCAACAGATTTCCCAATTCCCCACAAACCCAATCTCACCAACTTCCGGCCATTGCATCAGACCACCCCAGGGCGGGGGGGCTCGATATCGCCGTCGGCGGAGGCGGCATCGACGTCGTCGTCCCGTAACGGCGTTTGTGTTCAAGCCGCAGTACAGGCGGAATTTCGCGTGGACGTAGATTCGTTGGTCGCGCCCGCGTCGGCGTTGCCATCCTGGCCGAGCGTCATCAGAAAAAATTACAGACCGCTTTTTCGATCGATCGGAAGAGTCCGTCCCTTACCGACCAGCGGATTTCTTACTCTTCTCACGTTCTTCGCGGCGCTTGACGTCTTTAGGATGCTTGGAGAAGGATTCGAAGACGTCGCCGATGACTCGATCGGCGAGCTGGCCGAGTTCGTCAAGGATGATGGTTTCGGCTTCGGGCAGCAGTTTCGAAGTGTTTGGTTCATAGCCGCCGACGTCGTACGCAGCGGCCGTCGCGATGTATCCGATATTGCCGTTGGCATAGCCCACGATGATCGGAATCGCTCGGTCTTCGATGGCTTGTTCGAGCCGGAAGCCGTACTCGACCATCGGTTCGCCCGGCATCGTCAGCAGCAGGTAGGGGCCGATTTTCATTGCCATCAGTTCGGCTGTGACTCGTCCTTCTTTGCCGGGTAGGCTGACCTTTGCGCTGGCGACTCGGATTGCGTAGTACGAGTTTCGATTCTTCAGTTTCTCGCGAGTGACTCCGCGAGCGAGTGACCTCACAACGGCACTGCCCAGATCGCGACCCGCCCATTGGATGTCGGCTTCGTCGGCACATCGGTAGGGATAGCCGGGCAGGTTCGGTCGGATGTCTCCCGCACAACCCTGCAGAAACAGCGAACTTGTTTTGTCGCCGTAGACCATCTCGACAAACGACTGAGCTTCACCAGGAAAGTCGGCACTTAGTTTGGGATACCCGTTTGGATAGGGCGTCGTACCTTTGTCTCCCCACGTGAAAAAGCAGGGATGACACACGGCGTGCATGACCACAGCCAGCGGCGTCAGAGAACTTCCGTCGTCGAACCGCAGCACTTTCACTCGTTGATCGTTAGGTCCTTCCGGGTTGAGTCGCACGACCGCGCGGCCATCGATGACCTTGCGCCGGTTAATGCTGAAGCCAATTTGGTCCTCGTCATAGCCGATGGACACAGGCCTCATTGTTGCTGTTGCGTTTTTCGCAGCGACGCCGAGTTTGTCAATCAGTTCTCGTCCCCACGCCGACTCCCGATCAAAGCCGGGACCTGAGTGGTTGTGCGAAGCGGTGACCATGATGTTGCTGGCAGGGATGTCGGTCAGTTGCTGAATTCGCTCGCGAGCAAGCAGCACCATTTCGTCCCACGCCCCGATCGTATCGAGCGTCACGATGGCGGCTTTCGTCTCGCCGTCGTCCAGTACTAGAACTCCCGCTCGAAGAGGATCGCGAATTTTGAAGACTTTCCGGCGGTGTCCGACGACATTCAGACCTTGAGAAACATCAGGTGTGATGTCGACCTTGGCGACACCGGCTCGCAGATTCGAGGCGACCGGAAATCGTCCGTCCTGAGAATCGTCGGCCTGGGTGGTTGCTCCGAGGGTGGTGAAGACAACTGAAAGCAGTGCAACGCAGCGGTAAATCATGGTGATGCCGATCCCGTTTGAAGTTCAGAGAGTCATTCGAGTCACCAGTAACATAGCCAGAAGTCGAGGTCCGCCGACACGCATCGGGCGGTTTCCGTTTCTTGCGCGAGCGAAACGCGAATTGACCTGATTCGACAATTCCGCCTACCGTCTGGCCTTTTGGTTGCCGTCTTCGGTTTCACAGGCCAATGCTCGAAAGGGTATCCCAGACGTGTCATCGTTCGTTCGAAAATCTCTCTTACTCGCACTGGTTGCGGCGTGCGGTGGCTGTTCGAACTGGCCGCTGTCGTCGAAGTGGGCGATGGACGACGTGGATTACTCAGCGAAATACTCTGAGCCCTATGGCGATGACAAACCGATCCGCATGCTGAAGCAGATGTTTGACGCTCGCCATGTCGAAGGTAAATCCGGCGTTTTTGCTGGTGGCGGAGGCGGGGGCGCTCCAAGTACCGGCGGAGCGTCGATCGGAGGTTTCGTTTATCCGAACTACTGGACCGAAGTTGATCTTGCATTAACGGGGCTTGCCGGAACCGGAGCTCACGATTGGTTCATAGGGCCGGAGGCGGGAATTCGATTTCAGACACCAACACGAATTGCACCGTTCGCTGGAGCAGGGGCGTTTTTAGGGGGCAACCGGTATCGCTCTCCTGCTGAGGACGACGGGGAAGACAACGACGACGATGGCTCGATTGACGAGCTCGGCGAACGGAAAACCGAGTACAAGGCATTCGTCGCCGTCTATCCGGAAGTTGGTGTCCACGCCTGGCTCACGGGAACGACTCGGCTGACGGCAAGCGCGCGTTACTACGTTACGGAAGAAGGTCGAAAGGACGACTTCTGGTATGTCGGATTGGCCTTGGGCTGGAACCTTGGCGGTGGTGCTGGCGGAGAAACTACCGAGGTCTTTGAACGGACCGAGCCTGACGTTCCCACGGCCGAACAGCTTCGCCAAGCAATCGATGAAGCAAACGAACCTGCCCGTAATCGTCCAATTGACCAGACAGGATTGCAGGTCGGCCCTGACGTCGAGTAGCCAGTTGTCGAATTGGCGTGCAGAGTTGTGACTCACGACGCACCAATTGAAAAAGCCTCTGCCAGATCGAATCTGACAGAGGCTTTAATTCTTGTCGGCGAACTCACGAAGCGGCCGATGTTGGCGGCATTCGAGTTTCGCTTCTCGAAGTTAGACCGAGAAGCTGCTTCCGCAGCCGCAGCTGCCGGTGGCGTTCGGGTTGTCGAACTTGAAGCCTCGCTTGTCGATGCCGTCGAGGTAGTCGACCACGGTTCCCTGCATGAATGGAGCGAACTTGCCGTCCATCACGACCGAGATGCCGTACTGCGAGGAGACCAGATCGCTGGCTTCGTCGACTCGGGTGTCAAAACCGAGTGTGTGTTCGAAGCCGCTGCAGCCGCCAGCTTTGACGACGATTCGCAGGACAGCTCCGTCCGGGACATTCTTTTCGGAGATGAACCGTTTGATCTCGGTCGAGGCCTTTTCGGTCAGTCGAACTGGTGCATCGGGGGCGGCGGGATCGGTGACGTATTGCGACGGCACTTCGATCTGCTGAAGCGGCTGCGGTGGAGCTTCAGCGGCGGGGGCAGCTCCGTGTGATGAGCAGCCGGACGGGTTCGATCCGCAGCAGCCACCTTGAGCGGCCGGGGCATCTGCCTGTTGAGCGGTCGTGTCTGTCGACATGTCTATTCTTCCTGTGAAGTCTGCGAGATTAGCGGAACGATCGTCACTCCGCGTGGAATTCAGATTTATTTGTCATTGTGGGGTGAGGACTCACCCGCAAAGCGTAAGGGCACATTATTGAGGCCTTGACGACAGACCGCAACACCAGTGGACCATCCAAACATCGTCTGAAGTGAACACGGAATTCTGCCCAACAGTTACAAATTGACGGGAATACACGGATTTCTCGCCTGATAGCTCCATCAGATCGATTGGTTTCGATGATTCCGCTGAGCAGATCCTGAGCAACCTGGCCTGTTGGGAGCTTCTGGTGCGATTGTTCGTTGAGCCGCGCTTCGACGCGGGCGATCGCCAAAGCCGCAACATGTCCAGCAGACGAAGAATTCATGGATTACGGGTTGGCCTACTGTCGATGCAGTATGAACTGTGTCCGCAGTAGGTACTGGAGGCGCAGTAGGGTATTCCGAGAGGGTGGAGTCTGAGATGGGAAACGTAAAGTCGCAGCCGTCGGAGTTTGAGCTGCAGATACTGGGAGTTCTCTGGGACCACGGAGCGTCGACGGTGCGCGAGGTCATGGAGCATCTGCCGGACGGGAAGCCGCGAGCTTACACCTCGGTGCTGTCCGTCATGCAGGTCATGCAGAAGAAAAAGCTGCTGAAGTCAAAACGGCAGAAAGACGGGCTGGCGTACGTGTTCACGCCGACGTCGACTCGCGAGCAGATCGTCGGGCCGCTGCTGGATGGGCTCGTCAGTCGAGTCTTCGGCGGCAGCGCGGCGATGGCCGTTCAGCAACTGCTCACTCAGAAGTCTGTCGAGTCCGAAGATTTGGACTCGATACGAAAGTTCATCGACCAGATCGAAGATGAGCGATCAGGCAAGTGATGGCTGAGTCGTAGGGTGGGCACTGCCCACCAGCGGTACTTGGTTTTGTTTATTGGTGGGCAGTGCCCACCCTACGGTTTGGACTGCCGATAATTCGGTCGTTTGGGAGATGTCGTGATGTTCGATGCCATTCCTGTTTCCGTGTGCCGGCTGTTGGTTGAAACGCTTGGGCATTCGCTCTGGCAGGCTTGTCTGATTGCCATGGCGTGCTGGCTGGTGCTGCGAGTTCTGCCGGCGCGGCGGACCAATCTTCGGTACGCGATTTCGTGCTGTGGGCTGTTGGCGATTGTCGGGACCAGTCTGGTGACCCTTTCGTTGCTTGAACCAGGATCGTCGACAAACGGTGCCCGACACAATCTCACCCTGGCTGATTCGAGCAACGTGCTCAGCGTTCCAGCGGCGCCGGATAAGCCTATTAGAGCTGAAGAGTCGCTGGACTCGGAGACTTCGACCAACCCACCAGTTGTCGAGCGTGCCGAGGTGACGCAACTCGCCGCATTTCATGCCGGTCGAAGTGCTGGATCCGTGTCGTCCGGAGCGGACTATGCTTTGCACCTGTTGTCGCTGGTTTGGGCGGCGGGTTCGTTGCTGATGCTCGTCCGCGTTGTTCGCTCCGTGATTCTTGTCAGACGTCTTGGCGCGGAAGCGGAGTCCGGTCAGG
This sequence comes from Planctomycetaceae bacterium, assembly GCA_047611045.1. Taxonomy (GTDB): domain Bacteria; phylum Planctomycetota; class Planctomycetia; order Planctomycetales; family Planctomycetaceae; genus JABMPE01. Next base: position 4,931 of record JBLFXD010000436.1, read on the forward strand.
TGACGAGCGATCTGCTGGAGCGTATCCACGCCCTTGTTGCCGAGGTTTCCAGGCGGCTGGGACTGCGAGCTTCCGTCTCGGTTTTGATCAGTAGCCGGGTACAGGTTCCGGGAGTTGTGGGAACATTGTGGCCGGTACTGCTGATGCCTCCCGCGTTGGTGACGGGAGTTCCGCTGGAGCAACTTCGCATCGTCATTGCTCATGAACTCGCCCACGTGCGGCGGTACGATTTCCTGGTCAATCTGGCTCAGATGGTGATCGAGGCTTTGCTGTTCTTTAACCCGGCCGTGTGGTGGATGAGCCGCCAGATTCGCATCGAACGCGAAGCGTGTTGCGATGCGATGGCGGTGTCGGCCACTGGTGAAGCGATTCCGGTCGCGCGGGCTCTGGTCGAGGTCGTTGCTCGGCTCCGCGAGTCGCACGGTGATTCAGCAGCCAACGGCTTTGCTCTCGCGGCAGGCGTTCAGCAACTGGCAGAGGATCCCTCGCACGAAAGTTCGCTGCTTGACCGGGTTCGTCGGATCATCGTCCCGGAACAGCGACCGCATGTCCGACTTCCGTGGTACAGTTTATTCGGTTTCCTGGGAGCATTCGTCATTCTGTCGGCTGGCCTTTACGAAGGCGCAGACGCGGCTGTGAAGGCGGTTCAGCAGGTACTCACGCCGAAAGAACGAGTTGAAGAACTCGCGCGACTGAAGGCCGAGAATACGGCTGTCTTCCTGCCGCCGGCAAACGGGCCTCAACCTGTAATCCCGAAACCGGGCGAGCGTCCGGTTCCTCCGGAAATGCAAAAGGTAACGGTGCAGGTCATCGTCCGAACGGATGATGGGTCTCCTGTACCGACCGAACTCGAATTGTCGGGCTTTTATCAGACCGGTCGTTCATCGACGAGCACCTCGCTGAAACGCCCAACCGAAGCAGCGTCCGAGTTTAAGACAACGTGGAAACTTCCAGCGTGCAAATTAATGATTGGGGCCACTGCACCCGGATTCGCGACGATGACAACGGAGCCAGCCACTGTGTTTCTGGCAGACGGTGATCGCAGCGTCGAAGTTGTTTTGACTCGAGGATTCAAGTCGGCAATTCAGATTCTCGGCACCGATGGCAAGCCTGTTGCCGGCGCACGAGTCAAATCGTCGGGAAAGATGGGACTTGGCAATAGCTGGTCGACGATGGGAGTCGCCGAGTTCGAAAGCGATCAGGACGGGATCGTTCACATCGACAAGGTTTCCGGGATGGATCACGAAGTCGAGGTTCGTGCGTCTGGCTTTGAGCATTCACAGCAGACAGTCAAGTTCTCGGCCGGCAAGACGATCGACTGGCGGCTGAAGCCGGCGGCACCCACACGATTAAGGTTGGTGGATACACGGTCTGGAAAGGCTGTCTCCGGCGCGCAGGCC
>JBLFXD010000437.1:0-6322 GCA_047611045.1 Planctomycetaceae bacterium
ACAATGAACAGTCTGCAGAAATCGACCGATTGTGGGACGAGCTGTTCTTCGTCGCTCGCGAGCCGCTTCAGCTCGCCGTTTCGTACGAGCAGCTTTACGAATTCGCGACGCAGGACAGGCCGGACATCGTTATTGCCCTCGAGTCATTGCGGAAACCGCTCAATGATCGGGCCGACAGGTTTCGCGATCGAATGAGGCGGACAGAACCGGTTCACGTTGAGGCTCTGCTGCAACTGGTCGATCGAGCGTGGCGGGGTTCGATTGGCGGTTCGGAACGGGTTGAACTGGAGAATCTTTATACTCGCCTGCGTGAAGTCGGGGTCGATCACGATGGAGCCATTCAGTTGACGCTGGCTCGCATTCTGACGTCACCCAACTTTCTGTATCGGCGAGAAATGGCCGGACCCGGTCCCGATCCTTCGCCCGTTTCCAATGAGGAACTCACCACGCGGCTGAGCTATTTTCTGTGGTCATCCCTGCCGGATGATGAACTTCGCACGCCGCGTCATGCTGCTGGTCTCTCCGGGGGTGGGGGTGACGATTCTGAACTGCTTCGACAGACGCACCGAATGTTGCAGGATCCGCGGACGCGCAGACTCGCCATCCAGTTTGCCTGCCAGTGGCTGCACCTTCGCAACTTCGATCAGAACGACGAGAAGAACGAGAAACTGTATCCAGAATTTGCTTCGCTCCGAGGCGACATGTACGAGGAGACGGTTCGATTCTTCGAGGACATGTTCCGCAACAATGGATCGATTCTCGACCTGCTCGATGCAGACCACACGTTCCTCAACGAGCCACTCGCCAGGCACTACGGACTTGATTTTCAAAAAGACTCTGCTCAGCAGTGGCAACGGGTCAGCGGAGTCAGATCGAAGGGGCGCGGCGGAATCCTGGCCATGGCAACGTTTCTGTCCAGCCAGTCGGGAGCATCTCGGACAAGCCCCATCCTGCGAGGCAACTGGTTATCCGAGACGTTGCTCGGCGAGAAGTTACCGAAGCCGCCCGCCAACGTGCCGCAACTCCCTGAAGAAGTCCCCACGGGGCTGACGGCTCGGCAGTTGATCGAACGACACAGTTCCGTTCCCGAATGCGCGAAGTGCCACGCCAGGATCGACCCGTTCGGCTTTGCGTTGGAGCAGTACGACGTGCTCGGCCGAATCCGACCGAACTCTGTCGACACAAAGACCACACTGCCCGGCGGAGAAAAGATTGCAGGCCTCGCCGGACTGCGGAACTATCTACTCACTCAACGACGAGACGACGTTGTCCGTCAGTTCTGCCGTAAACTCCTGGGGTTTTCCCTTGGTCGTGAAGTTCAGCTTTCTGACGAACCACTCATTGCCGAAATGCAGCAACGCCTGAAGAATAATGGCTACCGATTCAACGTTGCGGTCGAGACGGTCGTCACGAGCGATCAGTTTCGAAAGATCCGCGGTCGTGAGTTTGCGGATGTAAAATAAAGGTAAAGGCTCGCGCGGAGTCGCAGAGGAAGTTTCAGTAGGGTATGACAAGCGCAGCGCCGGCATACCATCATCGATCGGATGGCAGACATGGTATGCCGGCGCTGCGCTTGTCATACCCTACTCATGCTTCCGTTCGCCGCGAGACATAAACCGTTCAGATAGAAACTCGGAGCAGCCCAATGACAACTCACCAGTTTTCCCGACGAACGATGTTGCGAGGCCTCGGTGGCAGCATGGCTTTGCCGTGGATGGAATCGCTCCGAGTGTGGGGCGACGAAGGCAAAGCAGCCGGCAGTCAGGCTCCGACCCGAATGGCCATCCTGTTTTCAGGGTGCGGTTACCATCGAACCGAGTGGTGGGCGAAGGGCCAGGGTTCCGAAATGGAACTCGGCAAGGTGCTGCACCCTCTGAACGAATTCCGAGATCGGCTCGTGTTCATCCGCGGCCTCTACAACGCGGAAGCGCTGAAAGGCAATATTCACAGCTCGCAGACAGGCAATCTGCTGTCCGGAGCTCCACTTTCCGCCGGCGGCACCATCCGTTCCGGCACGAGCGTAGACCAGGTCGTCGCGCAGCGAATCGGACGCCAGACGAAGCTGCCGAGTCTCGTGCTGGGCTGCGAGAAAGCGAACCCATCCGTCCACAAGAACTACTCGATGCTCTACAGCTCGCACATTTCGTGGAGCAGCCCGACAACTCCGACGCCGCTGGAAGTTTACCCGGCACTCGCCTTCGACCAGTTGTTTACCGACAGCGTCAAGAAAGGCGATCGCAGCGTGCTGGATGCCATCCTGGCCGACGCGAAGGACCTTCGCCGAGGCATCAGCCAGACCGATCAGCAGAAGCTCGACGAGTATCTGAATTCCGTCCGGGAAGTTGAACAGCGAATCGATCGCGCCGGCCAGCGAGGGGAATTTCAAGGTTGGCGACCGACGCTGACCAAGCCCAACATTCCTCGCCCCAAAGACGGATTCCCCCAGGACATCGTCGAACACATGAAACTGATGTGCGATATCCTCGTCCTGGCGTTTCAGACCGACACTACGCGCGTCTGCACGCTTAAACTCAACAACGATCATGGAACGCTCAGATTCCCGCACCTGGGCGTTGACTACATGATCCACCACCTGCTTTCACACAACGACACCGAGGACTGGCTGAAGGTCAATCAGTTCTTCCTCGAACAGGTCGCGTACATCGCCCGCCGCCTCGACTCGATTCAGGAAGGCGAGCGAACGGCCCTGGACAATTCGATGATCATGCTCTGCTCCAGCATGCTCAACGGACACCACGACGCGTCGCAGTTACCAGTCGTCATGGTCGGCGGAGGCGGTGGAAAGATCAAAGGCGGTCAAAACCTTGACTTCCTCGGCCAGTCCGATCGCCAGATGTCGCGTCTCTATCTCAGCATGATACGTAACATGGGCGTCGAACTTGACACGTTTGGAGATGCCACCAAACCACTCGCCGAGGTGTGATGACCGCGGCGCCCCGACGACGCAGCAGGTCCTTCCTTCCACCGACCTCCAACGACGAAGTTGTGAGAATCTTGTTTGTAGGGTGTGACCAGCGGGCTGAACGAAAATTGCGGTGTGCCGGCGCGGAGGTCTGTGAGCAATTCTGACGCTTGGAATCTCCAACAGTGGCCCGCGCCGGCACACCAGCCGTTTGATTCGCTTCGCTGGTCACACCCTACGAAAAAACTCACACCCACTGTGAATTAGCGAAAGTGCTTCGGCCACTTGCGTGATCGACTCCGGCCGGTCAGCAGGTTCTTTGCTGAGACAGTGTGCGATCAACGCCTCTAAAAATTCGCTAACATCCGGCACCGAATCGAGGACTGAGGGAACTGGCTGTGACGACAGCGTGCGGGCAAAAGTCTCGGCGACGTCACGACCGATAAACGGTGCTGAAGCTGTCAAGAGAAAATAGAGGACGCCTCCAAGTCCAAAGACATCGGTTCTCGGCGACACCTTTCCGAACACGTCCGATAATTGCTCGGGTGCAAGGAATCCCGGAGTGCCTGCTGAAACCGTCTTCACTGGATCGCTCAACAACCGGCTGAATCCGAAGTCAGTCAAGACAAAGGTTCCGTCGCAGCGACGCAGGATGTTGCGAGGGGTCAGGTCGGCGTGAACAACTCCCGCCAGGTGGGCAGCGGCCAACGCATCGCAGATGGCGATACCGCACTGAACGATTTCCGAAACTGTCGGCAGCGATGATCGCCGCCATGAGTCGAGGTTCTCGCCGTCGACCCATTCCATCATCGTAAAAGCGGCACCTTGCCGACTTCTCCCCCAGCCAAAGTGCTTGATGATCCCCGGGTGTGACAGTTTCGAAACGATCGAAACTTCTCGAACGAGCTGATCCGCGGCGTGAGCGTTTCGCCAGAACGCCTTGCGGAGGTACTTAACGGCGACGGTTGATCCATCGGCCCGACGAGTCGCCCGATAGACTTTTCCGAACGCTCCCTGCCCAATCAGTCGTTGCAGAATGGCGTCGCTGTACTGGACGGTCGGGGATTCGTCTGTGGATTGCTCAGTCGTCGGCACTTTCGGAGGCTCATCAGTTTGCCCTTCGCCAGGATCAAACTCCTCGATCGGTGGCGAGGTTTCGTTGAGTCCGGCAGTCCCACTCGGGCCAGTCGGCAGACTCGCGTCGCCTTCATGACTGTCGACATACTTTTCGCGAATCCGTTGCAGGGAGCGACGGACGGTTCGTTCGGAACAGTCGATGGCTGCCGCAATGGTGGCGTGCTGCTCACCCTGCAGACGTCTCGTGAGAATTTCACGATCTGCGAGCGACAGACCTGACATCAGGCTTGCGATTTCGTCGGTGACCATCGCCGCTTCGACGGGTGTTGGATCGCGGGCGACGACCGCTGGCCAGTCGAGATCGTCTGCCCGGTTCTCCTCAGCGTGAATCGATCGCCGATCTGCCGAGTGCCTCGCCGCCTGACGAGCCAACTTGCGAAGCGTCATGGTGACCAGTAGCGGCCACAGGTTGTCGTCGTCCGGAACGTTCACCTGGTTGCGATCGGTGGCGACGAAAAAGCTCCGCCACGCCGAGAGAACGACGTCCTGGGCATCGACCCGTCGCGCGAGCTTTCTCGACAGGCGACTGCTGGCCAGCGAGGTCAATCGTGCCATGTAACGCGGCACCAGCACCGCCGCAGCGAACTCATTGCCGCTTCGCAGGCCGCCAGCAAGTCTCGGTTGGTCGAATCTTCAAGCACGTGTTGTCGCCACTCCTGAAGTCGAATTCGAAAAAACTCAAAATTACCTGTCCGGTGTTTCGACACCGTCTGCATTCACTTGGTGTAGACAGTTTTCACGCGTTCTCACCAAAAGGAACCACATCATGGCTATGGTTGTTACGGAACCCTGTTTCGGCTGCAAGTACACGGACTGCGTTGTCGTTTGCCCAGCCGACTGTTTTCACGAGGGGCAGTCAATGTTGCTCATCAACCCGGAAGAATGCATCGAGTGCTGGGCCTGCGTGTCCGAGTGCCCGACTGAGGCGATCTTCCAGCAGGATGAAGTGCCCGAAAGGTTGCTCGATTACGTTGAACTGAACCGCGAAATGGCCGAGCAGTGCCCACAAATCACGGAGAAGCAGGCTCCGCTTTGTGGGTGAGCGACGCCCACCGTATCTCGGATTGACAATGCGGACCGGTGTCTGGTGGTGAGAACGGTGTGCGCGCGGTCGTTCGTTGGTCATACTTCCCGCGTGACACAACCACTTAACGGCTCACAAGGGACTGGCTATGAGATTCTCGTTTGCTTTCGTCAGATCACGAACCCGTCGCGCGACGTCGTCGCTCATTGGCGCAACGACGCTGCTGCTCACGCTGGCGGACTTTGGAACAACGGATGCGTTTGCCGATTTTCAAGCGGGCGCCGCAGTCGTCGACGTCACTCCCACGAAGCTGCCGGCCATCGTGAACGGTGGCCTGGTCAGTCGCAGTGTCGGTGAGGTGAAGACTCGATTGAATGCTCGAGCCCTCGCACTGTCGGACGGGCCGACAAAGCTTGTGATCGTCGTTGTCGATAGTTGCATGCTGCCTCGTCCATTGCTGGACGAAGTGAAGAAGCTGGCACAAAGTCGAACAGGAGTGCCGATGGACCGGCTCCTGATTTCGGCAACGCATACGCACTCGGCGCCAGCCTCGATGGCATGCCTGGGAACGGACATCGATCCGGACTACGTGCCGCTCGTCAAACTGAAGATCGTCGATGCCATCGCTGCGGCGCTTGCGAAGCTGCAACCAGCTCAAGTTGGTTTCGGAAAAGAGGATGCCGCCGACTTCACGGCACTTCGACGCTGGATTCGCCGCCCCGACAGAATCGCCAATGATCCCTTTGGCAATCCCACGGTCCGTGCCACCATGCACGCCGGAAACAACTGGGACAACGTCACGGGTGAATCGGGTCCGGAAGATCCCGACCTGTCGCTCGTCTCGATCCAGTCGAAAGACGGCAAGCCGATCGCCGTGCTGGCGAACTTTTCGATGCACTATTACTCGGGGGAACGTGGCCTGAGCGCCGATTATTTCGGACTCTTCAGCGAAGGCATGAAACAGCGGATTGCTCCGGAAGGCGACTTCGTCGGCATCATGTCACACGGCTGCAGCGGCGATATCTGGCGGAGGGACTACACGCAGCCGGATAAATGGATTCCCAAACAGACGATTGATGAATACACCAGCGAGTTGCTCGACGTCGCCATGAAGGCGTATCGAAGCATCGAGTACCGCAGCGACGTCGACATTGGGATGGCCGAGCAACGGATGACGCTGAAATATCGTGTCGCGGATCAACAACGGCTCGAATGGGCCAGACGAATTGTTTAATCGC
>JBLFXD010000438.1:0-6314 GCA_047611045.1 Planctomycetaceae bacterium
GGACTCGATGAGTGACCTGTCCGATGTCGTTGCCGGAAGGAACGCCGGACGGAAGTCTGACGACGAAATCACATTCTTCAAATCCGTCGGCCTCGCGATGGAGGATATCGCAATGGCGGGCGAATTGCTCAAGCAAGCTCGCGAGCAGGGCCGCGGTTCGCGAGCGTTGTAGAAGAAGTGACCAAATTCCCTGGCGGCCGCCCCGATCGCAGGATCGATAAAATTCCGATTACTACCGCGTGCGGTCAAAAAACGAAGGTGACCTCAAGTTCTTCGGCAATCAGAAAATAAACAGGCTTCGCGTACGTTCTTGTCCTTCGTGAGCTGCGTGACGAACGACCTTCATGACTCCGGTGTATTCTGGACTCACTCTGCATTCGGTAATTCGCCAAGCCAACGGTCAAACACAAACGGACCAAATGGCAAGACGGCGGCGATGATCCCTGCTGCCGCCAGTTCTTTGGAAATTGGTACTCGCCGGATTGCGAGCAGAAAAACAATGACCAGACAAACGAACAACAGGCCGTGAAGTGAGCCGACGATCCGCACAGCCATCGGCATGTCGGCGAAATATTTCAGCGGCATGGCGATGCCGAACAGCAACAGCGTCGATGTCCCTTCAACGATGCTGAGCAATCGCAGGCGGCTCAAAAATGGAGCGTCGGTGTTCACGGTCATGTTATCCTGTCTGGCATCGGCAACTTGTCACCCGAATCAGCGCTTCGTACCCAGGACGAAACAGAATTGATTCTGTTTGCGATGAAATGGAGTTTCGTCGGGAGGGGCCGCGCGGCCAACGATGAAGCCGCCCCAGTCGACGGCGTCTTTGCCCCAGTGAGCGGTTCGGACTCGTCGAAGCGCCATGTCTCTGGGATCCCGGATCGTCGTGTTCTGAAACTTGAGGATCGGGTTGTTCAGACTCATGCCATCGTCCGGTTTCGTAAATTGAAACGTCAGCACGTTGGCTTTTTGAAGACTCTCCGCAGGAATGTTGAATGAGTACTTCCGGCGGGCGGCGGGCTCGAGTGTTCCCGCCAAATGTCCGTTGAGCAACACGGCAACTTTGCCGGTGGGTGCCTTGTGCGTCGTCCAGCCTGTTTCTGAGCCGACGGAGAATGTCAGCTCGGCGCCGACGTGGCCCGGTGCCGAATCCCGCTGATTTGCAACGACGTAGTCCCGAGTCCTGACTTCGCCGCTTGAGCTGCGGACGCGGAATGGCAGCAGACCGTCCGCAAGTAATCCGGTGTCGACTGTCGCCTCATAGAGCGCCCGGTAGAACGGCCGGCCGATTTCGCGCATCGGCATCCACTTGCTGCCGTCGAGCGAGTATTCAAGCGACTCGTCCGGCCCCGGTTGCACCAAGTGAGCCTGCACTTTGATCTCACCCTGCAGCGGGGCTCCCACACGCTGCGACACAATGGCGACGCGTTGCCCCAGACCTTTGTAGAAGTAGTCCAGCTTGTCGCCCTTCACGCGGTAGACCAGGTAACCCTGTGGCGACAAGTCAGGACAAAGTTGTTCGGCCTTCGGGTTCCACCAGCAACCGGCCAAAGCACCTCCGCTGCGGTACGGAACCGATCGCTGCTTGTGAGACACGACGTGGATGTCGCCCGTCAGTTGCAGGCGAACGTCGTACTGACGGGCCATCTCGTCAAAGTCCGGGCAGTGTTCTCCCAAATCGGCCTCGGAAGTCGTGACCACGAACGAGCCTTCCGTTCGGCGAGCCATGTCCTGCTTCAGCCACTCGACGTGCATGGGCTGAACCTGGTTCGTTGGATACTCGAGGTTCCTGCCGTTCGCCAGAATCTGCTTCTTGCCGAGATGGTATCCAAAGTCGACCGACACAAAATGAATCCGGCCGTATTCAAACGAAAAGAAATTGGGCCCCAGAAACTCCCAGTACAAAGCCTTCCCGCAACGATGATCTCCCCGAGGAAACTTGTCCATGCGATAGGACGAGTCGGTGTGATCTCCCGCGACGTTGTAATGCGGCATGGTCAGGTGATTCATGATCCCGACATAGCTGCGGAAATCTGCGCGACCTGACTCTGGAGTATTCAGCAACGCCTTATGGAGATTTAAGAGGTCGCCGCTGTTGACGATAAATCGCGGCTTCGGTTCCAGGTCGTTGACCTCTCGCACAAAACGACTCAGCCCCTTGAGCGATCGAAGACTCTGCGAAACGTGAGTGTCAGTCACGTGGACGAAAATGTATTCGTCTTCATTCCCGACGGCTGCCTTCAAATCGAAATCAACCCGGTCCGACAGTGGCTTGTACCAGTCCCCCTGCACGTCATATCCGGCCGGGCGAGTGATATAGATGAAGACAGCCTGCGGATCAGGCTTCAACGTGTAATTGCCCGTGGCATCCGTCCTGACGACCGAATACCCGTCCGTGACGGCGACGTCTTTGACTCCCGACGTCTTCCCTGCGTCGTGCACCAGAACGCGTCCCGAAATCAACGATGGCACCAGAGAGTCGTAGTCTGGCCTAGGCGTTTGCTTGAGAACCAGTTCGAGAACTTTCGAATCCGAATCTGCGGGCTTGCCATCCTGGCCGGACGCCACGCCGCTTGTCGGTCCGCTCAACACGCCGCTCATCAGACAACAAAGAAGAATCGATCGCACATTTCACCTCACTTCGTACACGATATCGGCAACCGGAAAGAACTTGACAACAGGGATGTGATCACTGAGTTCCGCATCCGTGCTTCGTTATTCTTCCGTCACCAGATCGAATCATCGCTCCGGACACGTACCTCGGCAATGCGGGCGTGGTCCAATCCGTTGCTCTCCGTAACGTGTATTCGCATTGCCGTTGTACGATGGTCGACACTCAACCGGTGTCGCCGGCAACGTTGGAAATTGTCGGCGACGTCAATGATTGTTTCCCACGTGTCACCGTCACGGATTTCAATTGAATAGTCCCGAACCGTTTCGGGCTGCGGGTGGCCCCAATGCATACGGCCTGTGTACCCATCGTGGTGGCTGAGTGTCAGGTGCCGGTGCAGGCCCGTGTCGAAAACTAGCTGAATCTCCCGCATCGTAACCGGAGTGTCCCATTCCAACTGAAGCCAGCCAGGGGTTCCGTCGGCCGGATCGGCCATCCAGCGATGACTACCCACGGTCCGACGAGTCTCCGGCGCACCTCGCTCCCCATGCACCGAACGAGTCACTCCGGAAATCACATTAATCGCTTCTCCGCCAACCTGCTCACTGGACGCAGAAACATCCGCGAACCGGGCAACATCGTTGTTCTCCTCGCGGGAGCGGCCGATCAGATACGCGTCGTCTCGCAGCAACCGTTGCTGAATGCCTGCGATTACAGATTCGCTTGATGCCAGTTTGCCGACAGAAATGTCGTTGTGCACAGCGTAAGCGGCGGCCGTGCCGACACCCTGGCCAACGACAGCACACGTCGCCATGACTCGAGTCGATGAAAAGGCCACGTGAGTTGCCGAAAGATTGCGTCCGGCGAACATCAGGTTCGATACGTCACGGGCGACACAACACCTGAGGGGAATGTCATAGAGATGCGGCACAGGATGTTGTTCGCACGGTTCCTGATAGGAGACATCGACTCCTTCCGGAGGGTGAAGATCGAGCGACCAGCCGCCGAACGCGATTGCATCGGAAAACTTGCGCGACGTGAGTACGTCCTGCTCGGTAAGAACATGCTGCCCGACGAAACGTCGACTTTCACGCTTGCCCGGCAGGAACCCGATCCAGTCCAGCGCCCACTGCGATGCCTGAAACGGATCAGTGTCAGTCTGATCCTCGGGAGGGCCATTCTTTACATGATTCCAGATGCCCAGCGTCACCGCGAGAAGTTCATCTCGAATGAGTTCATTGTCTTTGATCGTGTCGAGGGTGCCGCCCCACTCCGCCCACCAGTAGCCATATTCATGCGTCGGCTCCTCTTCGCCGGGAGTCGCGTACAACCGCAGCTGAAGATCCTCTTTCGTGAACTGTCGCACCCAGTCCGGAGCGACAAAAGGCATGGGGCAATCGTGCTTGCGGGCCTGCAGCAGGATCGTCGATCCAAGCCGTTGGTGATCGGCATTGCTCATCGCGAGTGACTCGCCGAACGTCTCGCGATCCTCCCGGCCTTCCATGAAAGCAGCTCCGGCTTCCACACTCAGCCGACCGTCACCGGTGCAGTCAACAAAGACCTTCGCTCGAATTGTGAATCGATCTTCGGTGCTCTGTCGTTCCGCGACTGCGAATTCGATGCGGTCGCCATCCATCTGCACGGCCGAAACACAGGTATTGAGCAGCAGGGTGAGATTCGATTCAACGCGGCACTTGTCATACAGAATCAGGTCAAACATCGACGCGGATCGCTGCGGATTTCGGACACAGTTTTCCAGACGGATCTCTTCAATTATCCCGCCCTCCCGAGCCTCCGTTTCGAGTTCACAGCCGCGGTCAAAACTGCCAGTGCCGTTGGCTCCGACAACATGCATCCGAACTTCACTCGACGCGTTGCCGCCGAGCACCGGTCGATCCTGACAAAGAATTACAGTCGCCCCGCACCTGGCAGCGGCAAGAGCACACGGAACTCCTGCAGCACCGCCACCAGCCACAAGAACGTCGCAATTCAACTCATGAGTTTCGACCGGCATAGTGGGAAACGTTCTCTGCATGAGTTGCTGCGACATCAGTATCAATTGTCGCCGATTGGCTGGTCGCACTCCGCGACACTCCGCCGTACATCAAAACAACTCGACAATCGGTCGACCACCATCGGTGAAGTCAATGGGCCGTCCGTCGGCCTTCTTAAGACGAGCCGCCGTGTCAATGCCGAGCTTTCGGTAGATCGTCTCGGCATAGTCGGCCGGTGTGTAGCGTCGGTCGACGACGTCTCCGCCTTCGATATCGGTCGCTCCAATGGTCTGCCCTCCGCGCACTCCTGCACCGGCAAAGGCGAGTGACATCGCGCGGCCCCAGTGATCTCGACCCGCCCATTGGTTCATGCGTGGCGTACGCCCCATTTCGCTGACGAAACAGACCAGCGTTTCATCGAGTAACCCGCGATCGCTCAAATCTTCAAGCAGTGCGCTGATCGACCGGTCCAGACTGGGCATCATGACCGGATGCGGCAGTCCGTAGCGCTCCTGATTTCGCATAGCTTGAGGGCCACCGCACGGACCGTTGTTGTAAATGCCTTCGTGATGGTCCCAGTTGAGGAACACTCCGTTCTGCTGTCCGTAGTTGGGACGCCCCACAAGATTTGGCGGCTGAACGATCGTAACGCTGACAAACCGCACTCCGGCTTCGATCAGTTTTCGTCCCAGCAGATAGCAACAACCCCGATGGTCACGACCGTAGCGGTCACGCATCAGGTCACTTTCACTTTCCAGGTCAAAGGCTTTCTGCACGCGTGGACTGGTCAGCAGCTCAAACGCATTCTCATAGTACGACTGCAGTGGTTTCGCCGATTCAATCTCCGCACGTGTCGAGTGATTGACTTCGCCAAGCAATCGACGCCGATCGCTCATTCGACCGCGGTTCAATCCCGATTGAGGCGTGAGTGCGGCAACCTTCCAGGCCGGATCAGAAACGTCTTCACCAAGCCCCTTCGTACCCAGCTTCCACGGTGCACGACTGGCGGGCAGAAAACCCGTGCTCGAAACATGGTTCGGCATATTGACTCCGGGACAAAAAACATACCCCGGCAACTGCGGGCATTCGGTTCCCTTCAAGTGCGTCACGACAGAGCCAATATCCGGAAAGTCAAGCGGCGCGTTAAACCGGTAACCTTTGAAGAACTCTTTGCACGCATTCGGATGACTGGGCGCTTCGGCGGATGTCATCGATCGAACCACTGCCAGCTTATCGGCCTGCCGCGAGATCATCGGCATCAGCGACGAGAACCTGACCCCGGGCACTCTGGTGGCAATGGGTTCGTACGGCGTGCGATGGTCCACCGGCGCATGCGGTTTCGGATCCCACGTATCCATCTGGCTGATTCCGCCTTCTTCGTAGACGACCAGGATCTGTCGGGCCTGGGCAGAATTACCAACCGGGCTGCCAAGTGACTGCAACGCCGTCATTTCCGCCAGACCGAACCCCATCAGTCCGGCAGAAGCTGCTTTCACAAACGTCCTTCGATTTGAGTCCTTCATCATGATTCGTTTGTCCTTGAAACCTCAGTATCCGAAGTTCACGACAGCTTACGCGCCTATAGGGGAAAATACTCCGCCGACCACGAACTTCAATGGCGGACGTCAGGTTGGTCATGTGGATGCATCGTTCGCGACAGTGAGTTTGATGGTCCGACGGTGCCGCCGAAAAACGACCGTTTCATGCGA
>JBLFXD010000439.1:0-6302 GCA_047611045.1 Planctomycetaceae bacterium
GTTGGCGCCCGGTGCTTCAGTCAGAATGAATTGCTGGCAAGGTGCCAGCGGACTCCAGCTAGACTGCTCTTACGTTCTCAGCACATGGGCCCTTTGGTCCAGAGCCGACAGTGTACGAAACCTGCTGCCCTTCATAGAGCTGATCGAATTGGCCTTCTGCGACTGCGGAACTGTGGAAGAAAATATCCTTCCCCGATCCTTCGTCGATGAAACCAAATCCTTTGTCCATAATCCGTTTGATCGTGCCTTCTGCCATTGCTTCTGTCCAGTTTTTCAAAATGTCTGCAAAGTTCATTGCGTGATACATTCACGTAAATCCGATTGCCTTCAAATGGACTGTACTCGATATCGAACAAAGAATCTCGGGCGACACCGAAAACCTGCAAAATGGTTTGCATTGCCATGCGGTCGACGAGTCAATTCGCCGGATAATGGCCGAAAATTGCCTGCCGACGCTCGTCGCTGAGACCTCGCAAGGTCGCGATGTTTGTTAATGGAATCTGGTCAGGATCAGGGAAGTCGGCCAGAACGCGTGTCACGGTGCTTTCACGAAGCACGTGCAGCAACGGGTACGGAGAACGATTTGTGAGGTTTTCAGGATCGTCCGGCCGTGTACCTGCGAACTGATAATCCGGATGAAAACTTGCGATCTGGAAGTGGCCTGTCCAGCCTAGTCGTTCACCGAGTTCGTCAACCGTGCCGAGGAACTCGTTGTAATCCCCAAACTGACGCAGCAGATTGGCGACGACCAGCAGCGTCGTCTCGATAACCGCCGGATCGGCTTGTTCAAGAACTTCAACTTCTTCTCGAAGAGCTTCCAGCACATCCGCTTCGGACGTCGCTTCCGTAACCGCCACTCGGACGCGGCCGGCATGCCAGTGTTCACCGGCAAACGGACAAAGGCCCAGGCCCAGCACGGCCTGTTCGACCCATTCGCGAACGAGTTCGATTTCGATGTTTGCCATCTACTTCTCAGTGGTCGTGAGAATCTGCGGATGTTGATTGAGGTGAAGCTGGCGACCTCGCTGCAGGCTTCGGAAGAGACCATAGAAAACCTGGCTGGCTGCGAGAAGGCACAGCATTGGCATCAAGCGATTTCGTCTTTCGCCGTGACCGTGCACCTGACTCGCGCTGGCACAGGGCGGAAGAGGCGAATTCACTTTCGTCCGTACCAGAGCAGACATCCGCTTCGCTGCACTTCAGATGGAGATCCCGCGATCTCTGATCAGCACCGCGGCAACGTAGCAAGTTGAGGCGTTACTACTTGCGCAACGGATAGGTCAATGCTTCGGGATCATTGACCAGTTGCCTGCCACGTTCGACGAGTCTGACAATGGCGATAGCGATCTGCCCAATGCCGAACAACCAGCACCACAGATCGGGCCTCTGCATCAGCGCGGCGACAGCGCCAAACGTTACGTGCTCAGCCTCATCCAGTGCGAAGACTGATTGGTGCCTGAACCACAGCCACTCCAAACGTTGCTTGATTGTTTTTGGCGATGACCGCCTGACTTCAAGCTCGGCGTATAGCTGCTGTCTTCGCTCGCGAGACTTGTCGAGGTAGTCCTTGTCCCGACTGATCGCGATAAACATCGTTTCCAGCTTGATGTAGTAGCGAAACAGGAACCCGAAACACGACAGGAAACCAAGTAAGAAATAGTAGGTTTCACCCGTCAGGTTGTAGGCGGCGATCGACATCGCCGCGTTAATGATGCCGATCTTTAAGACGTCGAGAGTCTTATCCAGGTAGTCACCGATCGCCGAGGATTTTCCGGTGTAACGTGCCAGCTGCCCGTCGAGACAATCGAGGACGTACGAAAAGGGCAACAGCAGGACTGGAAGAATGGCCCAATCGCCGCGAACGACTATCAGCAGTGCGGCCAGCGTATAGAGCAGGAAGGAGGTTACCGTCACCATATTGGGCGTCAAAAGCTCAATACGGCTGGCGGTTTTCAGCAGCATGTTCGCCAGTCTGGGATACCACAAATCGCCCCAGTTGCTGAAGTAATTTGGCTCGATCACAGACGCGCGATCAGGATATTCACGAGACGCCATGGACGGCTGCTTCCTCTTGTTGATCTTGCCGCTGTGGATTCAGCATCGCTTCCAGAGAAGACTGTGAAAGGCGGCCCCTGACTGTGGCAGTGATCGGTTCAGGATCGTGCGACTGACTCCACTGCACGAGTCGGTTGTAGTCGCCGAGGTGATCCACTTCCGTCCAGAAGGCCCCGTCGACATCTTTATGAAAGATGTCAAATCCATCGTCGATGAACGCGTACAGGACGCCTTCCCACCAGTTTCTGAAATCGCCGCGAACGATCATCTCTTCAAGCCGTCGTGTGAACTCCGCGATGAAGCTTTTGTCGATGCGCACGATGCCGACGTACTCGCAATCAGTTTCCTGGTTGGACAGTTTGTTGCCTGTCTTAAGAATGCAGTCCCCTCGCACGCCAAATCGAAAATCGGCATCGTCGATTCTCGTGCAGTCTGACAGCATCACCGCGCTACCCGTTTGGGCAATGGCCGTATCGAGGACGGCATCGACATAGTAAAGGTCTGCGTTCATCAGGATGACGTCGTCGTTCAAAAGGTCTCGCGCCAGCCATAACGACGCGATACTGTTCGTCACCTGAAAATACGGGTTGTGCAGATACTTGACGCGTGACTGCAGTTCCTGATGAATCAGCTCGCTTTTGTAGCCGGTGATGACCGTGATGTCCGTGATGCCTCGACTTCGAAGCAGCGACACCGAACGACTGATCAAGGTGACTCCGCCCGCTTCAATCAGACACTTCGGACGATCTCCGTTGATCTCTTTGAGTCGCGAACCGACTCCGGCAGCCATAATGATCGCTTTCACGCTTCGACCCTTTCAATGAGTGAGTGGGCGGCGCGAGAGGAGATCCCTCTTAGCGCTGAAATTAGAATTGCGACGTCGGCATCTTTCTGCGCACCCATGTGGGCAATGCGAATGACGTGGGATTTCAAAGTGCCGCCGCTCGGGGCAACGACAATGTCATGGTGGATTCGTAACTCCTCGACGACTTCCTCAGCGTCCACTCCGTCGCACCAGATCGCCGTCATCGCGTTGGATGAACGAGCGGGCAGGACCCTGAATGCCGAGAGTTCGGGATCGGCAAGGACCGCTCGGAATGACTCGGCACGTTCCTGGTGCTCAAGTACCAATGCAGGCAGCGTCTGATCCTGTATGTCCAGCAGACGCCGATGCAGCTGAAGCATCAGGCTGATGGCTGGTGTGTACGGCGACTGGCCACGTTGCTGATTGGCGAGGTAATTCCCGAGGCCGAAGTAGAGGCTCTTAGGAATTCCTCGACGTAATCGAGTCTCGGCGACCTCGTTCATTGCGACGAATGATAATCCCGGCGGCAGCGCCAGCGCTTTCTGAGAACTGAGGATCGCCACATCAACATGCCAGCGATCCATCGCGAATTGATCGGCGCAGATAGAACTGATTGCGTCCACGATGAAGAAGACGTCATGCCGATGAGCAAGCTGGCCAATCGCCTCGATGTCGTACAGATGGCCGATCGACGTCTCGTGAGCATTGATCAGCAGCGCCGAGTATCGATTGTCGCTGAGTTGGCCGGCGAGATCGCTCAGGTCCAGATCGGTTCCAATCGGCACGACGATCTCATCGTAGGCGATCGAATGAGTGTCGCAGAGGTCGCACCATCGTTGGCCGAACGTTCCGCCGTTGACGATAAGTGCTCGATCAGACGTGTCGAGAAAATTGAGGACTGTGGCTTCCATGGCCGCCGTGCCGGAGCCCGTCAGTAAGGCGACTGAGCCGTCAGTCTGAAACAGGTATTTCAGGCCGCGCAGAACATTGTGCGTGAGTTCTGAGAAATCTTCCGTTCGATTGTACGGAGGCTGCTTCGCACCAATGGCAAGGATGTGTTCTTCAATGGCTACCGGGCCAGGAGTGAACAGTCTCCAGGATGGCTGCGAACTCTGATCCGATAGTTCAGTCATTACTACCGGAATTCTTCTTGTTCAGCTTCGCTTTGCGTTTCTCCTTGGGATTCAGCTTGGCCTTCTTCTGCTGCTCCTTTTTGCCTTTGTCTTTGCTTCCCCCTTTGTCACCCATAGCTGATCTCCCTGCTGCATATGTGCGGATTCATACCGTTTCGTACCGGGGAGATGACGATGCAGTCTCCACTCAGGCGATGGCAGGGATCCGAGCGACGGAATGAATGAGCCCCAATTCAGCTGCGCGAATAAGCGCTACCGGCTCGCGGACAGACAATATCAGTAACTACAAGTAATGCAAGTACGAATATGGGACATGCAAATCAGGATGATGCGTGTCGGTGTCATAGTTCGTTCATCGAGGCTGGTCACCACTCATCGCAGATACGCGTTGCGGAGTCGGTCGCCGGCACGAATCGCTAACGATCTCGCGATGACATTCCGCTGCTCATGCAGAGTTTGAACAGCCATCTGTTGACGTGGAGTTCAAAGAGGCAGTCGATGGAACCAGGTGAGCGCGGTTCCGACATTGAGCCCGACCCAAAGCAGGATTCCGGAAACCATCAGACTGATGGCCACCGGGAGTTTGCCAACGCCAATGTTGAATCGGCGGATTGGTTCGTGATGAAACATCAGGCTCAGAAAGTGCACCGAACGAGCCGACACGACCAGTAAAGAAATCAACAGAACAATCGCCGAGCAAAGGACGGAAGTGTCGGGGACAAGTGACGCTCCCTGTGCGGACTCGACTCCGGGCAGAAATGCGTTTCCGGCGACAAAAGTTGCACACCAGAAACCGGGAAGTGGCGGAATCGCGGACAACGTCAAGAGTGAGCAGGCGATCGCGAGCGCAACCAGCCCGCGTTGATGTCCGAGTCCGGTCACATCTTCCGCAAAGTCAATCGAGCGTCCCACGTGAGATAACCAACGCTCGGATACGAGCAGGAGTCCGACGGCAACGGTTGATATCACCAATGAGAACGCGGCCGTCTCAAGGCCAGTTGGCAGTTGCCATGTGGTCTGAAAGTTCGTCGGAGCTTCCACGGGCATTCCCGCTGCTGCCGCAACGAGGACGACGCCTCCCCACGTTATCCAGAGATTTCCGGCGATGCTTCGCAGTGACTGGCTTCGGCACGTGAGAATCGATCCCGCAAGACAGGAGCACGTCCCAAACACGACGCACATCACCTGCGTCGTTGATTCGAACCCCGGCATTGATGTCACCGCGATTTTCCAGAGGATGACCGCCGCTTGAAGACGCTGGAGCAACGCGGTCGATCCGGCGATCCCGGCGGGCGATGACTCGAACGCGTTCTGCACAATTCCGTGCATCGGGAACAGTCCGAAAGCGGCGGCGGTTCCCACAAAGGTCAGAACAATCGAGGCGATGCCAAGAATTGAACCATCGCCAACCAGCAGATCGAGACGTTCCGGCTGATAGCTCTCCGACAGTGCGGCGCGGATCGTTTCCAGCGAGGCGCTGCCTCCGAGGCTCCCAAGAAGAGCCATTCCGGCGGCGATGCAGAAGAAGCTGAAAATGTCGGTGACATGGTGGACGGCCAGTCGTCTGCGGAGCGAGTGGATTCGGCTCTTTCGCACATTTGCGTCGAGCGATGGTTTATTCGATCGAGCGTTCACTCGTAACTTCGCTGCAGCCAGCAGGCTTGCGGCGCAGGCCAGCAACACCGTTTCCAGCGATTCGGCCAGGACCGTAATCACAGGGCAAGCTGCACAAATTAGAATCAGTCCTGCGAGTTGCACTTCTGCGCTTTCGGAGTTGCGGCCCGGTGATAAGGCGTTTCATCCAGTCGTGACTCTCCGTCACAGTCCGCATTGAAATCGACTGACTCGATGCCGTCCATGCAGTCAGAAAAGTCCAATTCTGATGAATGATCGGATGGCGGTGCCGTATTCGATTCTGCCAGTTGCCCGATCGTAGGTGTGCTGCCCTGGGGGGAATCTCCGCAATGGCACTTTCAGCGAGGCATAACCCGTCTGCCTTACCTGATCTGACCTATCTTTCACGCAGCTATGTCCCGCGCGAGCCTTCTCGCTACGGATCTGCTGGTCGATCCGTTCCTGGCATTCTCGGAATGTGCGGCACGCCGGCGGGCCCAAAGAAATTGCCCCCTCTCGGGAGTTACAGTCGATGACGGTAGAACTTCAGGCACTCGGTACAGACGACAGCCAATGCTCGGTTCGGTCACTGGAAACTGATGCTGTTTTTCGATTGGGAAGAGCTCCGCAGAACGACTGGGTGGTCAACTGGGACCGACTGATTTCTCGCGAACATGCTCAAATGCGGTGGCACG